>NZ_JBFAVI010000236.1:0-8428 GCF_040679695.1 Micromonospora sp. NPDC052213 | reverse complement strand
CCGCGCGGTCTGGCCGCTGGTGGGGCTGCTGACCGGCGCGGTCGTCGTCGCGCAGATCCGGCTACCGCCGGCGGTCGCGCCGGGGTCGAGCCAGACCTGGACGGCGGGCCGGCCGTGCCCCTCGCCTGCGCCGCCTGCGACGCCCGGCTCGCGGCGGGCGAGCATGGCCACGTCGACGGTGAACTCGAACAGCCGCCAGTCGACCTGCGGCGCGGCCCGGTGGCTGCGGGCCAGCCGGGCGACCCGGGCCGGGTCGGTGACCGGCCGGGCGTGGCCGGCGACGTAGGCCTCGTCGTCACTCTCCTCCGGCGGGAAGGAGTGCAGGGCGTAGCGGCCGTCGCGTTCCAGGTCGCGCCGCTTCGGCGAGTCGACCACGAAGCAGAAGAGCCCCTCGTCGGTGATCACCGGAGAGACGGGATGGACCCGGGGCCCGCCGTCGGCGCGGACGGTGGCCAGGTAGCCGAAGCCCGGCCCGTACTGCTGCATGAGGGAGCGGATCCCGTCGGCGAGGCGGGGCTCGTCGGCGGCGAATTCGGACCAGGAAGCCATGCCGACATTCTATCGAACACGTGTACGAACAGGTAGTCCGACACGCAGGTCACGCACATCGCTCGCTAAGGTGGTGCGATGCTGCTCTCCGACCGCGACCTGGTCTCCGAGATCAAGGCGGGCACGCTCGCGCTGGAGCCGTTCGAGCCCACGCTGGTGCAACCGTCCAGCATCGACGTCCGCCTGGACAAGCTCTTCCGGGTCTTCAACAACCATCTCTACACCCACATCGACCCGGCGATGCAGCAGGACGACCTGACGTCGATGGTCGAGGTGCCCGAGGGCGAGCCGTTCGTGCTGCACCCGGGCGAGTTCGTGCTCGCCTCGACGCTGGAGGTGATCTCCCTCGGCGACCAGCTCGCCGGGCGGCTGGAGGGCAAGTCGAGCCTGGGACGGCTCGGCCTGCTCACCCACTCCACCGCGGGCTTCATCGACCCGGGCTTCTCCGGCCACGTGACGCTGGAGCTGTCCAACGTGGCCAACCTGCCCATCACCCTCTGGCCGGGCATGAAGATCGGTCAGCTCTGCATCTTCCGGCTCTCGTCGCCGGCCGAGCACCCGTACGGCTCGGCCGTCTACGGCTCGCGCTACCAGGGGCAGCGCGGCCCGACCCCGAGCCGCTCCTGGCAGCACTGGCGCACCTGGCCGACCCGCTGACCCGACGGTCGCCGTGAGGCGCGGGCCCTTCCGCCACCGGGTGCGTCAGGAAGGGCCCGTTCCTCACCCGCTCAGCCGGGGCGGCCGTAACTGTGGATCGGGCCGTCGTCGACCTTCTTCATCTTCACCGGCACCCCGGCTCGGGAGGCGTGCACCACCCAGCCCCCGCCGACGTACATGCCGACGTGGTGCAGGTCGCTGTAGTAGAAGACCAGGTCTCCCGGGCGCAGCTCGCCCCGGGTGACGGTCGCGGTGACCCGGCGCTGCTGCGCGGCGTTGTGCGGCAGCGAGACCCCGGCCTTCGCCCAGGCGGCGAGCATCAGGCCCGAGCAGTCGTACGCGTTCGGGCCCTCGGCGCCCCAGACGTAGGGCTTGCCGATCTGGGCGCAGGCGAACTTGACCGCGGTGCCGGCCCCGCCACCCGGGTAGCTGGCCGGGCAGGGGGCGGGGCGCAGCGAACCGCCGCCGCCGCTGCCGTAGATCCGCAGCCGCAGCTTCTGCAGCCGGTCGATCTCGGCGTTGATCTGCTTCTTCTTCGCGGCGAGCTGGGCCTCCGTCCGGCCGAGTTGGACGACCATCTCGTCGAGCGGGGCCTTCTTCTCGGCCAGTCGGTCGCGCAACTCGGCGACCTGCCGCACGTCCTGCTGCTGGTGCTGGGCGAACCGGTCGAGCAGTTCGAGCTGGCCGACCATCTGGTCGGGCGAGCGGCTGCCCAGCAGGGCGTTGACGGCGGAGACGTTCTCGCCCTTGTAGGCGCGGACGGCCAGCGCGCTGACCTCCTCCATCGCCTGCTCGACCTGCCGTTCCAGGGGCTTGATCTGCTTGGCGAGGGCGTCGGCCTGCCTGCGTTTGGCGGCCAGGTCCTGGCGGGTGGCGTTGTGCCGTTCGATGATCGGTTCGAGCTTGTTCCAGTCCTCGTCGATCTGGCGCTCGATCTCGGCGACCGTCGGTTCGGCGTGGGCCGCCGTGGCGCCGCCGGTCAGGACGACGGCGAACGCGGCCAGGGCGGCGAGGGCGGTGGTGCAGCGGTACCAGCGTGGGCGCGGCGCAGCCGTCGTCGGGCCGGCGGGTGCCGACCGTGCCGACGGTGGCCGCGGGGCATGGTGTGCCACCGGGCTCCGTACTCCTTCTTCCCGTACCGCCTACCGGGTTAGCTGACGGGTTCGGGCGGGAAGGGGACGCCCTACCGCAGGTGCTGCGGATTCACCCCGGGGTACCTGGGTCCCCGGCTCGCTCGGGAGCGACTCGGCGGTGTCGGACCGTTACCGCCCCGGTTGGGCGGACTGTCGCCGGCCGACGAATGACCAGAGTAGAGACGGTCGTTATCGATCCGCAACCCATCGAGCCGTGACACACCGTATTCGTGCCGGCCGGTGGGAGCGAGTACCTCCGGCGACGAAATTTTCCTTCTTCGGTAAGTGACGCATGGAAAGGTATTGACCGGAGGTGGCGCCCGGGGCGAAGGTGGCCCCACATTCGCCCGTCCGACCTGGGGGTCTGATGCACCTGTCAGCGACATCGAGGAGCAGACGCGTCCTGCTGGCCGCCGCCGTGGCGGCCGCCCTGGCGGCGACGCCGCTCACCGCCGCCGGAACCGCCGCCGCCGCATCGACGACCGACCGGCAGCAGCAGTACGCCGCCGCGGCCGCGGAGTACGGCGTGCCGGAGAGCGTCCTGCTCGGAGTCTCCTACCTGCAGTCCCGCTGGGACACCAACGCCGGAACGCCGAGCACCAGCGGCGGCTTCGGACCGATGCACCTCACCGACGCGGAGTACGTCGCCGCACTGCCCGGGGGCACCCACCACGACGAGGGCACCGAGGACCCGCGGGGCGACGACTCCCGCCCGTCCCTGGCCGAGGCGCACGAGCCGCCGGCCGCCCAGCCTCCCGCCGAAGCCTCGCTGCGGACGCTCGACGCCGCCGCCGGGCTGACCGGCGCCAGCGAGGAGGCGCTGCGCACGGACGCCACGGCCAACATCCGGGGCGGCGCGGCGCTGCTGGCCGCGTACCAGAAGGAGATCGGCGCCCCGGTCGGCGCCGACACGGACCCGGCGGCCTGGTACGGCGCCGTGGCCCGGTACTCCGGCGCGGACAGCGCCGACGCCGCGGCGGCCTTCGCCAACGAGGTGTACGCCACCATCGGCGCCGGCGACAGCCGGCTGACCGACGACGGGCACCGGGTCACCCTCCCCGCCAGCGCGGTGCAGCCGGAACGCTCCTGGCTCGACCGGCTGGGCCTGCGCAAGGTCGCCCGGCCCGACGGGCTGGAGTGCCCCGACACGATCTCCTGCGAGTGGATCCCGGCGCCCTACGCCCAGTACGGCCCGACCGTGGGTGACTACGGCAACCACGACCTCGCCGACCGGCCGGCCCAGCAGAAGATCGAGTACATCGTCATCCACGACACCGAGGGCTACTTCGGGCCCAGCGTCAACCTGGTCAAGGACCCGAGGCGGGTGGGCTGGCACTACACCCTGCGCTCGGTGGACGGCCACATCGCCCAGCACATCAAGACCAAGAACGTCGGCTGGCACGCCGGCAACTGGTACGTGAACGCCAAGTCCATCGGCCTGGAGCACGAGGGCTTCGCGGGGCACGGCACCTGGTACACCGAGGCGATGTACCGCACCTCCGCCAAGCTGGTCCGCCATCTGGCGCTGCGGTACAACATCCCGCTGGACCGGCAGCACATCATCGGTCACGACAACGTCCCCGGCACCGTCGCCTCGACCGTGCGCGGCATGCACTGGGACCCGGGCCCGTACTGGGACTGGTCGCACTACTTCGACCTGCTCAAGGCGCCGTTCACGTCGACCGGCACGCCGCACACGGGGCTGGTCACCATCGACCCGGACTTCGCCACCAACCAGCCGCAGTTCACCGGCTGCAACCGGCAGCCGCCCGGCGTGCCGAACCCGCCCCCGCCGGTGGCTCCCTGCCCGCTGCGCGGCTCGTCCGCGGTGATCCTGCACAGCGCGCCGAGCCACGACGCGCCGCTGGTCAACGACATCGCGCTGCGGCCCGACGGCACCCCGAACACCATGTACATCTCCGACCACGGCGCCCGGGCCTCCGCCGGGCAGACGTACGCCCTGGCCGAGGTGCGGGGGGACTGGACCGCGATCTGGTACCTCGGCCAGAAGGCGTGGTTCCACAACCCCGCCTCGAAGCCGACCGCGAAGTGGTCCGTCGGCTTCGTGGTGACCCCGAAGGACGGCAGGGCCACCATCCCGGTCTACGGCCGGGCGTACCCGGAGCAGGCCGCCTACCCGGCCGGCGTGCCCTACCAGCCGATCTCCCCGCTCCAGTACACCCTCTCGGCCGGCCAGCGGTACGCCGTCGGCACGGTGCTCCCCGGCGAGTACTACCGGGCCGTCACGTTCGACGGGTCGTCGCCGGGTGACTGGACGGTGATCCGCGGCGAGAACAGGTACGTGCAGGTCCAGTTCGGCCACCGGGTCATGTACGTCAACCTGGACGACGTGAACGTGCTGCCCTCCGCGTTGGGGGCGCCCCAGTAACCCACCGCTCGCCCGGACCGGCGCAGGCCGTCCCCGAGCACGACGAGGGCCCCTGGTCTACCCGACCGGGGGCCCTTCCGTGCGTGGTGCGGGATCAGCCGGGCCTACGGAACCCGGCCACCGGCATCGTGTTGATGCTGGAGACGTTGACCGGCTTGCCGGCCCGGGGCGCGTGCACCATCTTGTCGTTGCCGAGATAGAGGCCGACGTGGTGCAGGTCGGTGAAGAAGAACACCAGGTCACCGGGGCGCGCCTCGGAGCGCGGGATGGCCTTGCCCTCGTTCCACTGCGCACCGGTGAAGTGCGTCAGGTGGATGCCCGCCGCCTTGTAGGCGTACTGGGTCAGGCCCGAGCAGTCGAACGAGTTGGGCCCGGTGGCGCCCCAGACGTACGGGTCGCCGACCTGGGCGCAGGCGGTCTTGATGGCGGTCCGGGCCGCCTCGCTGACCACGCCGTTGATGGTCGGGCACTTCTCCGTCTTGACGGTGGTCACCGGCAGCGACGCCTCGAGCTTCTTGATGTCGGCGTCGATCTGCTTCTTCTTCGCCGCCAGGTCGTCCTGCTGCTTGGTCTGCGCCACGATCAGCGCGTCGAGCTTCTGCTTCTCCGCGTCGAACTTGTCGCGGACCTTGGTGACGCCCTCGAGCTGCTTGCGCTCCTGGGCCGCCAGCCGGTCCAGGAGGGTCAGCTGCTCGGTGAGCGTGTCCGGCTTGGCGCTGACCAGCAGCGCGCCGATCTCCTGCGACGGGCCGGAGATGTAGTAGCGGGCGGCGAGGTCACCGACCCGGTCCATCGCCAGCTCGGTCTCCAGCGCCAACGGCTGGATCTTCTTCTGCAGGTCCGCCGACTTCTTGCGGTTGACCTTCAGCTGCGCCCGCACCTTGTTGTACTGCTCGATGGTGGGCTCGAGCTGCTCCCACTTCTTGTCGATCGCGGCCTCGATCTCGTCGACCGAGGGCTCGGCGTACGCGGGCGCGGCGAGCACACCGACGCCGACGACCGCGGCGGCGAGGAGGGTGAGCAGACGGTGGGCGGCCCGGCGCAGGCCACCCGGACGAGCAGACCGTCCCGGTGCGTGACGATGAGGGGGCATGGTTGCCACCGGCACCGACTCCTTTTGCAACCCGACCGCCGGGCGCCTCGCGCGAGGAAAGAGGGGCGAGACAGACGACCCACAGCGGCCGGTGCCCAACATTAGGGAAGGCGCCGAGCGGAATCAAGGCGACCATCGTTCACATCACGCCTGCGCGATCGTCTGCGTACCAAGGGTGTCGGCCCGGTGACCGACGATGGCGGTCAATACGTCGTCCAACGTCACCACGCCGAGCGGCCGGCGGCCGTCGCTGACCAGCACCATGTGCCGCCGCTCGCGGCGCATCGACAGCAGCAGGTCGGCGAGCGTACGGTCCGGCGGCACCACCGCCAGCGGCCGGTAGACCTCCGCCGGCACCGGGGCGCGTCGGCTCACCCCGGCGTACCCGAGGACGTCCTTGACGTGCACGAAGCCGAGCACCCGGCGGGTGGACCGCTGCACCACCGGGAAGCGGGACCGACCCGTCCGGGTGGCCAGCACCTCCAGCGAGGCGGGCGAGACGTCCTCGGCGACGGTGGTCACCGTCGACCAGGGTTGCAGGGCGTCGGCGGCGGTCCGGCTGTGCAGGGCCAGCGCGCCGGTGATCCGGGCGTGCTCCTGGGCGTCGAGCAGCCCCTCCGTACGCGCCTGCGCCACCAGCCCGGCCAACTCCTCCGCCGTGAAGACCGTCTTCACCGCCTCGGTGGCCTCGATCCGCCACAGTCCCAGCACCCGGCGGGCCGCCCACTTCATCGCCAGCAGCAGCGGCTTGGTGGCCAGGCAGAACGCCAGCATCGCCGGCCCCAGCCAGAGCGCCGACGGCTCCGGCCCGGCCAGCGTGATGTTCTTCGGCACCATCTCGCCGACCACCGTGTGCAGGAAGACCACCACGCCGAGGGCGAGCACGAAGGCCACCGGGTGGACCGCCCGGTCGGGCAGCCCGGCGGCGTGGAACGCCGGCTCCAACAGGTGCGCCAGGGCCGGCTCGGCGATCGCGCCCAGCCCCAGCGAGCAGACGGTGATGCCGAGCTGCGCCCCGGCGATCATCAGCGGGATCTGGTTCATCGCCGACAGCGCCCAGCGGGCCCGCTTCGAGGTGGCCGCCAACGGCTCGACCACCGTGCGCCGGGACGCGATCAGCGCGAACTCACTGCCCACGAAGAACGCGTTGCCGAGCAGCAGCGCCATCGTGACCAGCAGCTCAGGCATCGTCGCCCGGCTCCTCGGGGCGAACCACCCGGACCTGCTCGATCCGGTGCCGTTCGACCTCGACGACGGTGAACTCGTAGCCGGACTCCTCGACCGTCTCGCCGGCCACCGGGATGTGCCCCAGCCGGGCCATCAGGAACCCGGCGAGCGTCTCGTACGGCCCCTCGGAGAGCCGGAAACCGGTCTGCTCGGCCAGCTCGTCGGAGCGCAGCACCCCGTCGACGAGGACGGTCCGCTCCCCGCCCGGCACGGTCAGCTCGACCGGGCCGGCGTCGTCCACCGCGTCCGGGTCGAACTCGTCGGCGATCTCGCCGACCAGTTCCTCCACCAGATCCTCGGTGGTGACCACCCCGTCGGTGCCGCCGTACTCGTCGACGACGATGGCGAGGTCGGCGCCGGCCACCCGGAGCGCGGCGAGCACCCCGTCGAGGTCCAGGCTCTCCGGGACGTACACCGGCTCGCGGGCCACCGACCCGACCGTGGTCGAGCCCCGCCTGGCCGGCGGCACACCCAGCGCGTCGGGCACCCCGGCGACGCCGGTCACGAGGTCGAGGGTCTCCTCGTACACCGGGAAGCGGGTGCGCCCGGTCTGCCGGGACAGCGCCAGCAGCTCGGCCACCGTGGCGGTGGCCCGCAGCGCGACGACGTCCACCCGCGGGGTCATCGCCTCGGCGGCCCGCTTGTCGCCGAAGCGGATGGTCCGGCGCAGCAGCATCGCGGTGTCCGGCGGCAGCGCGCCGGCCCGTGCCGAGATGGCAGCCAGCAGGCCCAGTTCCTCCGGCGAGCGGGCGCTGGCCAGTTCCTCCTGCGGCTCCACCCCCAGCACCCGGACCAGGCGGTTCGCCGAGTCGTTGAGCGCCCTGATCAGCCAGCCGAAGGTGCGGGAGAACGCGCGCATCGGGCCGGCGGTGGCCAGCGCGGTGGGCATCGGCCGGGCCAGCGCGAGGTTCTTCGGGACCAGCTCGCCGAAGAGCATGGAGAGCAGGGTGGCCAGGGCCAGGGCGAGGAGCGGGGTGAACCGGTCGGCGGCGTCCCCGGCGACCGGCCGCAGCAGCGGGGTGAACAGCCGGGCCAGCGCCGGCTCGGCCAGGTAGCCGGTGAGCAGGGCGGTGAGGGTGATGCCGAGCTGCGCCCCGGAGAGCTGGAAGGAGAGCTCCCGCAGCGCCCGGCGTACGGTCGCGGCCCGGCCCTCGCCCGAGGTCGCGCGGCGCTCGATCTCGGGCCGGTCCACGGTGACCAGGGCGAATTCGGCCGCGACGAAGAACGCGTTGCCGCCGGTCAGCAGCACGAACCCGACCAGGGGCAGCAGCGTGGTCAGCAGCAGGCCATCGATGCTCGTCTCACCTCGGCGCGATTCTCGCACGCCGGGCGCCGACTGGCCGAGATCGCCGCCGTCTCCGGAACGACGTCGGCGGCGGC
>NZ_JBFAVI010000235.1:0-8451 GCF_040679695.1 Micromonospora sp. NPDC052213 | reverse complement strand
GTGGTGGCGGCCGGCCTGGCGCTGACCGCCGCGGCGGCCCGGAACGCGCCCACCATCTCCGACGCCTTCCCCGACCTCGCCGTCAGCCAGGGGTACGGCCGCAACGTGGTCAACGTGACCCTCGTCGACATCCGGGCCTGGGACACGATGGGGGAGCTGGCGGTGCTGGTGGTGGCCGCGACCGGCGTGGCCAGCCTGATCTTCCAGCGGTCCCGGACGGGGCCGCGTCCCCGCCGCCCCGAGCCGTCCGGGCCGGCGCGCCGGCCGGGCCGCCCGGTCTGGCTGCGCGGCGGCGCGACCCTGCACGAGCGGCAGCGTTCCATCGTGCTGGAGGTGGTCACCCGGCTGATCTTCCACACCGTGGTGGTCTTCTCCCTGTTCCTGCTCTTCTCCGGCCACAACGCCCCGGGCGGCGGGTTCGCCGGCGGCCTGGTGGCGAGCCTGGCGCTGGTCGTGCGCTACCTGGCCGGCGGCCGCGACGAGCTGGCCGAGGCCGCGCCGGTCGGCGCCGGCACGGTGCTCGGCGCCGGCCTCCTCGTCTCGATCGGCACCGGGGTGATCGCGCTGCTCGCGGGCGGATCGGTGCTCGAGAGCGCCCGGATCGACCTGTGGCTGCCGCTGATCGGCGACTTCTACCTGGTCACGTCCCTCTTCTTCGACGTCGGGGTCTACCTCGTCGTGGTCGGGCTGGTGCTGGACATCCTGCGCAGTCTCGGCGCCGAGGTGGACCGGCACATCGAGGCGGCCAGCGGTTCCGCCGGCGGGCTGCGCGTCGACCGGGGCGGGGAGCGGACGTGAGGCCGGGGGTGGAGGGGCCGACCCTGGTGCTGGTCGTCGCCGTCGGCGTGCTGGTCGGTTGCGGGGTCACCCTGCTGCTGGAGCGCAGCCTGACCCGGATCCTGCTCGGCGTCATCCTGCTCGGCAACGGGGTCAACGCGCTCATCCTGATGGGTGGGCGGGCCGGCGCCGCCCCGGTGGTCGGCGTCGCGCCCGCCGGCCGGCTGAGTGACGCGCTGCCGCAGGCCATGATCCTCACCGCGATCGTGATCACCTTCGGGCTGACCGCGTTCCTGCTGGCCGTGAGCTACCGCAGCTGGTACCTGACCGGCGACGACGAGGTCCCCGACGACATCGAGGACCGGCAGATCAGGCGGGCGGCGGAGCGCAACGAGGTGGCCACCGCCGACCTCGGCGGCGAGGGCCCGGACGCCGACCCCGAGCAGGTCGACCCCGAGCTGCCGCGCCGGCTCCGGCCCGGGGACGGTCCCGGATGACCGGGTACGCGCGAGGGGCCGCCCCGTGAGCGCCCTCGTGCCGCTGCCGGTGGTGGTGCCGCTGCTGGGCGCGGCGCTGACCCTGCTGCTGGCCCGGTGGCCGGGGCTGCAACGGGTGGTCAGCGTGGCCTGCCTCGCCGGCACGCTGGTGGTGGCGGCGCTGCTGCTGGTGCAGGCGTACCGGCACGGGCCGGTGGTGGTGCAGGTCGGCGGATGGCCGGCGCCGGTGGGCATCGTGCTGGTCGCCGACCAGTTGGCCGCGCTGATGCTGGTGGTCTCGTCGGCGGTGACGCTGTGCGTGCTGCTCTACTCCGTCGGGCAGGGCCAGGGGGACTTCGGCGAGACCGTTCCCGTGACCATCTACCACCCCACCTACCTGGTGCTGACCGCCGGCGTGACGAACGCGTTCCTCGCGGGCGACCTGTTCAACCTCTTCGTCGGGTTCGAGATCCTGCTGGCCGCGAGCTTCGTGCTGATCACCCTCGGCGGCACCGAGACGCGGATCCGCACCGGCTCGACGTACGTGGTGGTCAGCATCCTCTCCTCGATGCTGTTCCTCACCGCGGTGGGCCTCGTGTACGCGGCCACCGGCACGCTGAACATGGCCCAGCTCGCCCACCGGCTGGACGCCCTGCCGGACGGCGTACGGCTCAGTCTGCAGCTGATGCTGCTGCTCGCCTTCGGGGTCAAGGCGGCGGTCTTCCCGCTCTCGGCCTGGCTGCCGGACAGCTACCCGACCGCGCCGGCCCCGGTCACGGCGGTCTTCGCCGGCCTGCTCACCAAGGTCGGCGTCTACGCGATCATCCGGACCGAGACGCTGCTCTTCCCCGACGGTCAGGTGGCCGGGCTGCTGATGGTGGTGGCCGGGCTGACCATGGTGGTCGGCATCCTCGGCGCGGTGGCCCAGTCCGACATGAAGCGGCTCTTCTCGTTCACCCTGGTCAGCCACATCGGCTACATGATCTTCGGGGTGGCGCTGAGCACCGTGGCCGGGCTGTCCGGCGCGATCTTCTACGTGGTGCACCACATCACCATCCAGACCACGCTGTTCCTGGTCGCCGGGCTGGTCGAGGAGCGGGCGGGCAGCACCGACCTGCGCCGCCTCGGCGGGCTGGCCCGGGTGGCGCCGCTGCTCGGGACGCTCTTCTTCGTGCCGGCCATGAACCTCGCCGGCGTGCCGCCGTTCTCCGGGTTCCTCGGCAAGCTCGGCCTGCTCCAGGCCGGGGTGGCGGCCGGCGGGCCGCTGCCCGGCGCGCTGGTCGCGGCCGGCGCCGTGACCAGCCTGCTCACCCTCTACGTGGCCTCGCGGGTGTGGAACATCGCCTTCTGGCGCGCCCCCCGGCTGGCCACCGCCGAGCCGGCGGTCCGGCTGCCCCGGCTGATGGTCGGCGCGACGGTCGCGCTGGTCGCGCTGGGTCTGGTGCTGACCGTCGTCGCCGGGCCGCTCTTCGACGTCACCGCCGACGCGGCCGTCGACCTGCGCGAGCGCACCCCCTACATCAGTTCCGTGCTGCCCGGCGGTGCCCCGTGAACCCGGAGTCCGGCGCGCCGCCGCGGGAGCGGGCGGTGCGGTGGCGGGACCAGCTGATCGCCCTCGGCTGGCTGGTGCTGGTCTGGAGCCTGCTCTGGGGCGAGTTCTCCTGGGGCAACCTGGTCGGCGGGGTGCTGGTGGCCGGGGCGGTGCTGTTGTTCTTCCCGCTGCCGCCGGTCACCTTCGGCGGGCGGCTGCGCCCCGGGCCGCTGCTGGTCTTCCTGGTGCGTTTCGTCGGCGAGCTGGTCAGCGCCAGCCTGCACGTCGCCCGGATCGCGGTGCAGCCGGGCTACCGGCCGCGGGGCGCGATCATCGCGGTCCGGCTGCGCGTGCGTACCGACCTGAATCTGGCGCTCACCGCCGAGGCGGTCTCGTTGGTGCCGGGCACGCTGATCATCGAGGTGGACCGGGACGCCGGGGTCCTCTACGTGCACGTGCTCGACGTCCACGGCCCGCAGGACCTGACCGACAGCCGGGAGCGGATCCTCGCCGTCGAGCGGCGGATCGTCCGGGCGGTCGGCTCCGCCGCGGAGCTGCGCCAGGTGGCCACCGATCCCGTCGAGAGGGGGCCTGGACCGTGACCGCGTTCCTCGTCGTCGTCCTCACCGTCCTGTTCTCGGTGACCGCGCTGCTCGCGCTGGCCCGGCTCTACCGGGGGCCGTCCCTGATCGACCGCGTGGTCGCCGCCGACATGCTGCTCGCCACCATGGTCGGCGCCGTCGGCGCCGAGGCGGCGGTGAACCGCCACGCCACCACCCTGCCGGTGCTGGTGGTGCTCTCCCTGCTCGGCTTCGTCGGCTCGGTGTCGCTGGTCCGCTTCGCCGCCCGTGAGAAGGAGGAGGGGTGATGGTCGGCACCGTCGCCGACTGGCTCGGCGCCGGCTGCCTGGTGGCCGGCGCGCTGCTGAGTCTCGCCGCCGGCATCGGGGTGCTGCGCTTCCCGGCCACGCTGGACCGGATGCACGCGGCCACCAAGCCGCAGGTGCTCGGGGTGCTGCTCCTGCTGCTCGGCGTGGCCCTGCGGCTGCGCGCCCCGGCCGACCTGGGCATGTTGGCCCTGGTCGGGATCTTCCAGCTGGCGACCGCTCCGGTGGCCGCGCAGATGATCGGCCGGGCCGCCTACCGCACCGGCCGGGTGGACCCCGACCTCCTCGACGCCGACGAGCTCGCCGACCGCTGACGCGCGCCGTCCGCACCGCCGGGTCCGCGGGCGTCCCAATTCGGGGAATGCGGCGATTCTGAGTCTTGCGTCTTGCCGGGGGGCCGGTCGCGCTGCACGCTTCGCAATGATGGCTATCGATCAATGGCCGTCCCCGGTGACCGCCCACCCGGCGGGAGCCGGACCCCGCCCCCTCCGGAGGACCCATGAGACCTCGTACCCCCCGCTCCGCCTGGCTGGCCGCGGTGGCCGTGGCGGCGGCGGTCGTGACCGCCTCCGCGGCGACCGCCGCGCCCACCGGCGCCGCCGCCCCCGCCGCCCCCGCCGCCCCCGCCGCCCCCGCCGGCGGGCCGGCGGCGCTGGCCGCGCCCGACGTCCCGCTGGCCAACGTGAAGGCACACCTGTCCCAGTTCCAGTCCATCGCCACCGCCAACGGCGGCAACCGGGCGCACGGCCGCCCCGGCTACCTCGCCTCCGTCAACTACGTCAAGGGCCAGCTCGACGCGGCCGGGTTCAGCACCGTGGTGCAGTCGTTCACCTACAACGGCGCCACCGGCTACAACCTGATCGCCGACTGGCCCGGCGGCGACCCGAACCAGGTGGTGATGACCGGGGCGCACCTGGACGGCGTCACCGCGGGCCCGGGCATCAACGACAACGGCTCCGGCTCGGCGGCGATCCTGGAGACCGCCCTCGCGGTGGCCCGCAGCGGATTCACTCCCACGAAGCACCTGCGCTTCGGCTGGTGGGGCGCCGAGGAACTGGGGCTGCGCGGCTCGCAGTACTACGTGAACAACCTGCCGTCGACCGAGCGCACCAAGATCAAGCAGTACCTCAACTTCGACATGGTCGGCTCGCCCAACGCCGGCTACTTCGTCTACGACGGCGACAACTCCGACGGGGTGGGCTCCGGGCCGGGCCCGGCCGGCTCGGCGCAGATCGAGCAGACCATCCAGGCGTACTTCACCTCGATCGGCGTGCCCACCCGGGGCACCGACTTCGACGGCCGCAGCGACTACGGGCCGTTCATCAGCGTCGGCATCCCGGCCGGCGGCACCTTCACCGGGGCGGAAGGGATCAAGTCCAGCACCCACGCCTCGCTCTGGGGCGGCACGGCCGGCCAGGCGTTCGACCCGTGCTACCACCGCTCCTGCGACACCACCGCCAACATCAACGACACCGCGCTGGACCGCAACGCCGACGCGATCGCGTACACGGTGTGGGCGCTGGCCGGGACCGGGGCCCCGCCGGGCAGCACGGTCTGGAGCGACACCTTCGAGACCGCGACCGGTTGGACCGCGAACCCGGCCGGCACCGACACCGCCACCCTCGGCCGGTGGGAGCGCGGCGACCCCGCGGCCACCAGCTCCGGCGTGGCCACTCAGCTCGGCACCACCGTCAGCGGCAGCTACGACCTGGTCACCGGGCCGCTCGCCGGCAGCAGCGCCGGGGCGTACGACCTCGACGGCGGGGTGAGCACCATCCAGTCGCCGGCGATCACGCTGCCGTCGACCGGCACGCTGACCCTCTCGTTCTCCTGGTACCTGGCCCACCTGAACAACGCCAGCAGCGCCGACTACCTGCGCGTACGGGTGGTGGGCAGCGGCACCGTCACGGCGCTGAACGCGACCGGGGCCGCGACCAACCGGGCGGCGGCCTGGCAGAGCGCCGGCGTCGACGTCTCGGCCCTGCGGGGACAGACCGTCCGGATCGTGGTCGACGCGGCCGACGCGAGCGGCGCCAGCCTCGTCGAGGCGGCCGTGGACGACGTGACGATCACCCAGAGCTGAGCCGGCACGGCCCCCTGTCCACGCCGGGTAACCGGACGACAGGGGGCCTTCGACGCACCTTCAGCGGGCGTACAGCCGGCGCGGATAAAATGGCCGCATGATCGACTCCTCTGCCCAGGAGGGCAGCAGTAGCCAGCCGGGTCCTGCCCGGCGTATCCCGACCCCGACGTCCCCGGGAGCCCTGAGCGACCCGTGTTGATCGTCGTTGGTCTCCTCTTCATCATCGTGCTCACCGCCGCCACCGGTTACTTCGTGGCCCAGGAGTTCGGTTACGTCGCCGTCGACCGGGGCAGGCTCAAGCAGCTCGCCGACGACGGCGACAAGGCCGCCGCCCGGGCCCTGGAGGTGACCGGACGGCTGTCGTTCATGCTCTCCGGCGCGCAGCTCGGCATCACCGTCACGGCCCTGCTGGTCGGTTACGTCGCCGAGCCGTTCCTCGGCGCCGGGCTGGCCGAACTCCTCGGGGTGGCCGGCGTCTCCACGGCGGTCAGCCTGCCGCTCTCGGTCGCCCTGGCCCTGGTCATCGCGACCGTGGTGCAGATGGTCCTGGGCGAGCTGGCCCCGAAGAACCTCGCCATCGCCCGGGCCGAACCCCTGGCCAAGGCCCTGAGCCGCTCCACCCTGATGTACCTCAAGGTGGCCGGTCCGCTGATCAAGCTCTTCGACCGCGCCGCGGTGCGGCTGCTCCGCCGCGTCGGCATCGAGCCGATCGAGGAGCTGCCCAGCGGCGCCACCCCGGAGGACCTGGAGCAGATCATCGCCGAGTCCCGCCAGGAGGGGCACCTGACCGCCGAGATGTCCACGCTGCTCGACCGGGGGCTCGACTTCCGCGAGTTGACCGCGGGCGAGGCCATGGTGCCCCGCGTCGACGTGCACACCGTACGCGCGCACGAGCCGGTCAGCCGGGTGGTGGAGCTGCTGGACACCGGCAAGTCCCGCTTCCCTGTGCGCGGCGCGGAGGGCGTCGATGACCTGATCGGCGTCATCGGCATCGCCGACGTGCTCGGGGTGCCCCCCGAGCGGCGCGCGACCACCCCGGTCAGCGCGGTCGCCGGCCCGCCGCTGCTGGTGCCGGAGACGCTGCCGCTGCCGACCGTGCTGGACCGGCTCCGCTCCGGCCACCGGCAGCTCGCCTGCGTGGTCGACGAGTACGGCGGCTTCGCCGGCGTGATCACGCTGGAGGACATCGCCGAGGAGCTGGTCGGCCCGATCCGGGACGAGGACGACCCGCCCGAGCGTGCCCCGGCCCGGCAGGAGGACGGCTCCTGGGTGGTGCCCGCGCGCTGGCGCATCGACGAGGTCGCCGACAGCACCGGCATCGAGCTGCCCGAGGCCCCGGAGTACGACACCCTCTCCGGCCTGGTCATGCGGGAGCTGGGCCGGGTGCCCGAGGTCGGTGACCGGCTGGAGATCAGCCTGCCCGCCGACGGCGAGGACGGCGCGGTCGAGCCGCGCGCCCTGGTCGAGGTGCTGGCCGTCGACCGGCACGTGGCCGACTCGGTCCGGCTGCGGCTCGCCGAGTCCGGGGAGGTGTCCGAGTGAGCCCGGGCATCGCACTGTTCACGTCGGTGATCCTGCTGGCGCTGAACGGCTTCTTCGTGGCCGCCGAGTTCGCCCTGGTGGCCAGCAAGCGCTACCGCCTCGAGCAGGCGGCGGCCGGGGGCGGCCGGGCCGCCCGGGCCGCCCTGGAGGGCGTACGCGAGCTGTCGCTGATGCTCGCCGGCGCGCAGCTCGGCATCACGCTGTGCACCCTGGGGCTCGGTGCGCTCGCCGAGCCGGCGATCGAGCACCTGCTCAGCCCGCTGCTGCACGCGGTCGGGCTGCCGGACGCCGCGAGCCACGCGGTCGCGCTGGTCTTCGCCCTCAGCCTGGTCACCTTCCTGCACCTGGTGGTCGGCGAGATGGCGCCGAAGTCCTGGGCGATCACCGACGCCGAGCGCTCGGCGATGCTGCTGGCGTTGCCGTTCCGCGCCTTCGCGCGGGTCGCCCGGCCGGTGCTGTCGGTGATGAACGCCCTGGCCAACGCGATGCTGCGGCTCGTCAAGGTCAACCCGCAGGACCAGCTCGCCCAGGTGCACGGCCCCGACGAGCTGCGCATCCTGCTGGAGCAGTCCCGCGAGCACGGGCTGCTCGGCGTCGAGCAGCACCAGTTGCTGACCAGCATGCTGGAGTTGCAGGGCACCACGGTGGCCCAGGTGATGGAGCCGTTCCACCAGATGGTGACGGTCCGCCGGGACGAGGACGCCGCCCGGATCGAGCAGGTCAGCCGCGACAGCGGCCGGTCGCGGCTGGCCGTGCTGGACGCGAACGGCGACGTCTGCGGCCTCGTCCACGTCCGGGAGGCGGTGCGGGCCACCACCACGGGCCGCAGGGTCACCGCCGGCGACCTGATGACCAGCGCGTTCACCCTGCCCGCCGCGGCCACGGTGACCGACGCGGTGGCGGCGATGCGGGCCCGGCAGTCCCAGCTCGCGCTCGTGCGCAACGGCGGCGGCCCGACCCGGCCGATCGGGTTCGTCGCGCTGGAGGACCTCCTGGAGGAGGTCATCGGCGAGTTCGACGACGAGACCGACCCGGTGCCGCGCGGCCGACGGATGAGGTGAGACCCGCGGGCCGCCCCCGGTGAGGTGTGGGGGCGGCCCGGGGTTCTACCGCGCCTAGGGGCCTAGGAGTTTTATTCTGATATCCCACCGGCGCC
>NZ_JBFAVI010000234.1:0-8609 GCF_040679695.1 Micromonospora sp. NPDC052213 | reverse complement strand
ACGGTGGGTGGTTTGGCTATCGGGGGGGGTGGGGGGGGGCGCGCGCGTTTTTTTGTTCGGCCTCCGATCCCCAGGGGGATGCCGAGCACACCGCCGGCCGCGCCGACGACGGCCATCGACGTCAGCACCATCGTGACGACCTGGCGTGGCGTCATCCCGATCGACTTGAGCATGCCGAGGTCGCGGCGGCGTTCTCGGACGTTGAGTACGACCGTGTTGAAGACGCCGAGGGCCGCGACGGTGGACAGCAGTAGCGAGAGCACCGACGAGAAGCCGATCACGGTCACCGCGAAGTCGCTGAGCTGGGAGGTGTCCCACGCGTCGATCCCCGGGTCGGCCGCTTTGACCGCGGCGACGTACGCCGCGACGTTGCCACCGGTCTTGAGCTGGACCTGGTAGTACACCTCGTGTGGTTTGACGGCGCGGTCCGGTGCGAGTTCGGTGAGGACGCGCCAGTCCACGAACATGCCGGGCGGTCCGGGCGCGCCGTCCATCGTCTCGCCGATCACGGTCAGCACCGTCCGCCGTCCGCCGAGTTCCAGGGTGAGCTTGTCTCCGACGTTCAGTCCGCGCTCACGCATGAGTTCCGACGGCACGACTGTCTCGTGCACCCGCGTCATCCAGCGTCCGGCGGTGAGCTCGTTTTGGTAGCCCATCGACGAGTAGTCACCGCGGACGAAGTTGACGGTCAGCGGCTGGGTCTGCCCGATGGTGGGGACCGGCAGTCTGAGAACAGGGGTGACCCGGGCGACGTCCGGCAGCCCGCGCAGCAGCTGTTCGACCTGGGCGTCGGTCCGAGTGGTGGTGGCCTGCGGCCCCGTGGGCGGCAGCTGCCCCTCGGGGGCGATTCGCGTCTGGCCGTCTGACGGCCGGACCCCGATCTGTCCCGAGGCCTGTTGTTCGATCGTGGAGATCCGGGTCAACGTGTCGGCCAGTCCGGTCGCGAACGTCACGGTGGTCACGCCGAGCAGGACGGCCACGACGGTGAAGGCGGTCCGGCCCGGTCGCGCGAACGGCAGGCCCAGCCCGAGGGTGACCGGACGCGACAGCCTGAGACCGGCGAGCCAGCGCTGGGGCCGCGTCCCATGCCCGGTCCGTGGGGATCTGCCGGCGCTGATCGCCTCGGCGGCCGACAGTCGGTGTGCCCGGACGGCGGGCACGAACGCTGCCAGGGCGACGAGTGCCGGCACGCCGCCCAGCCCGGCGGCCCAGATCCAGACGCCGACGTTGATGCCGACGTCGAGTCCGAGGCCCTGGAACCCGTCGCTCAGCAGCGGCTGGGCGGCGAGGGTGCCGACGACGGTGCCGAGGACACAGCCGATGAGGGCGGGCACCGACACCATGACGAGGTAGACGGCGACAACCTGGCGTGGTGTGAATCCGAGCGCCTTGAGGATCCCGATGTGCCGGAAGCTGGAGACGACCGCGCCGCTGACCACGTTGCCCACGATGACGACCGCGACGATCAGTCCGAGCATGCCGAACGTGGCGAGGAACGGCACGTACACGCCGATGTCCGAGGCGACCTTCTCCTTGACGACGAGATACGGCTGCGCGGCGATCAGCGCGCCCGCTGGCAGGTTGGCCGTGACGGCGGCCAGGTCGGCGTGGACAGCGGGCTTCGTCGACACGTCACCGGTGAACCGGTAGAGCATCTGGGCCGACGTGGGGTGCAGCGCGGTCATCTGTTCCGGTGACACCCAGGCGTCAGCGGTCTGGCTGAGACTGTGAGCCCGGCCGACGACGGTGTACCGCTTGCCGCCGAGGGTCACCTCTCCGCGGTCCGGCGGGAATCCCCTCGAGTCGGCGCCGGGATCGGGCTGGTTGAGGACGATCTCGCCAGGGGATGTGGGCCAGCGCCCCTGCCAGAGGTTGAGACGGTCCACCGAGCCGCCCGGGTCGGCGCGCCCCACGACGGTCAGCGGACCCCGTGGGCCCGGCCCGCCGCCCTCGGTAAGGTCGAGCGTTACCTGCCCGAACGGTCCCGCTGCGGCCGCCACGCCGGTTCGCTGGCCGGTGAGCTGCGCGTCGTTGACCTTGGCGAGGTCGTACACGGCGATCGCGTGTGGCCCCTGCTGCCTGGCGAAGGCGCGATCGAACGGCGCCGAGGACGCCTCGAGCAGCGCCAGCGCCACGACGATCGTCGTGGTGGAGAGCAGGACGACCAGGCCGATGACGAACGTCTGCACCCGGCGTCGCCGGACTGCGGCCCGCGAGGCCCGCCACACGGCGCTCATGCGCGTTCCAGACTGCGTTCGCGGGTGATCCGCCCGTCGGCCAGTTCGACCACACGGCTGGCACACCGCGTCGCGAGCCGCTCGTCGTGGGTGACGATGAGCAGGGTCTGTCCGATCTGGTTGAGGTCCAGCAGCAGGTCCATCACCTGCTCGCCGGAGCGGCTGTCCAGGGCGCCGGTCGGCTCGTCAGCGAGCAGCAGTGCCGGGCGGTTCATCAGGGCCCGGGCCACCGCGACGCGCTGGCGCTCGCCGCCACTGAGGGCCGCCGGATACGCGTTACGCCGGTCGGCGATGCCGAGTTCGTCGAGCAGTTCCATGGCCCGCTTGCGTGCCGGGCCCGCCTTGGTGCCGGTCAGCTGGGCGGCGAGCGTCACGTTGTCGATCGTCGATAGGTCGTCGAGCAGGTTGAAGAACTGGAAGATCATGCCGATCCGGTGCCGCCGGAACAGCGCCAGCTTCGTTTCGTTCAGCCGGCCCAGTTCCTCGTCGTGGACGCGCACCGACCCGGATGTCGGCCGGTCCAACCCGGCGATCATGTTCAGCATGGTGGACTTGCCGCAGCCCGACGGGCCCATCACCGCCACCGCCTCACCGGTGCGGATCTCGAGCGACACGCCGTCGAGGGCGGTCGTGTCGCCGTACTCTTTGCGGACTTTGTCCAGCCGTACGACGCAGGTGTCAGTGGTCATGGCAGCACGCTATGGCCGCGGGTAGCGCCCGGCCGTCGGTCCCGGGATGTAAACCGTCGGGGCTGTCATCCCGGGGATGTACCCGGCTGGACACCGCGGATGATGTGGCGCCGATCCGCGTTTGCGAAGATTCTTGGGTGGGATTGGGGGCGGTGTGGCTGGTCGGCGCGCTCGTCGCAGCCTGCGCGACCGCGGTATGGCTCGGTGTCGCACTCGTCCGGGCCCGGCGCGAGCACCGTCGGGCGCTGGAGGAGCGGGGCTGGCTCCTCGAACGGGAGCGGGAGAGCGCGGCCCGGACCGCGGTCGACGCCGAACGTGCCCGCATCGCCCGGGAGCTGCACGACATCGTCAGCCACAACGTGAGCCTCATGATCGTGCAGGCCGCCGCCGCACGCGAGGTGCTCGCGACCATGCCCGAGGAGGCCGCAGCGGCGCTGTCGGCAGTGGAAGGCGCCGGAAGGACCACGATGACCGAGCTGCGGCATCTGCTCGGCCTGCTGGCACCCCCGGCGGACGGCGACGATGGCACGGACGGAGCCGATTTGGCACCGCAGCCCAGCCTGAGCAGACTCAGCCCATTGATCGACCGAATCGCGTTCGCCGGCCTGCCGGCAGAGGTGCGCATCTCCGGTGAGCCCCGGCCACTGCCGTCCGGGATCGACGTCACCGCGTACCGCATCGTCCAGGAGGCATTGACGAACGCGCTGAAGCACGGCGCCGGAGGCAAGGCGGAGGTGACGATCCGCTACGCCGAGCACTCGCTGCGGGTGGAGGTGCTCACCACGGGCCCCAGCGTGCTGACGGGCGACCAGCCTGCCCCGCGCGCCGGAGACGGCGCCGGGCGAGGATTGCTGGGGCTGCGACAGCGCGTCGCGGTCTACGGTGGCGATCTCGACGCCCGCCGGCGGCTCGGCGGCGGATACCGCGTCCGCGCCCGCATCCCGGTGGAGCACCCGTGAAGGCCCAGCCCGCCTCTGCCAGGCCGCCCGGGCCGGCGCCTTTGCCCTCGCCGCGTGTGCTCATCGCCGACGACCAGGAGCTGATCCGCACCGGTTTCCGGCTGATCCTCACCGCCCGCGGCATCGACGTGGTCGGCGAGGCCGCTGACGGTGTCGAGGCGGTGGCGGCCGAGCGGCGGCTGCGCCCCGACGTCGTGCTCATGGACATCCGCATGCCGACGATGGACGGGCTCGAGGCAACCCGACGCATCCTGGACCACAGCCCCCGCTGCCGGGTGCTCATGCTCACCACCTTCGACCTCGACCGGTACGTCTACGCCGCCCTGGCACTTGGCGCCAGCGGCTTCCTCCTGAAGGACGTCACCGCCGACCACCTCGCCGCCGCCGTACGCCTCGTCGAGACCGGCGACGCCCTCCTCGCGCCCTCGATAACCCGGCGGCTCGTCCAGCGCTTCGCCGGCGCGGACCGATCGGCCGCCGACGGACCGATCCCCGCCATCCACCGGGATCTCGCCGCGCTGACGCCGCGCGAGCTGGAAGTGCTGACTCTCCTCGGCCGCGGTCTCTCCAACACCGAACTGGCCCAGGCGCTGACCCTGAGCGAGGCGACTGTGAAGACCCACGTGGCGCGGATCTTCGCCAAACTCGCCCTCCGCGACCGTGCGCAGGCGGTCGTACTGGCCTACGAGACCGGCCTCGTCACGCCCGCCGACGCCTGATCGCACCCCGCGCCTGTGGGACGGATGGCGTGGTCGGAAACGGTCGCTATCGGCGGGCCTGGAACAGCTCCAGCCGCTGGTCGCCTGACCGGCGCGTTCCTCGCCAGCCGGGGCTGCTCGGCTCCGAAGGGAATCTCAGCCACATCCCTCAGATTAGTCGTCCAGCGAGGGTCCTGTATTCGGCAGATTCGGTCACCGAGGGCGCGGTCAGCGGTATGAAGGGATGAGTCGGTGAGACCAACGGGTGAGGCGGGGCGGGTTGAACGTCGCGCTTGCGGAAGCTACCTGCAGGCCTGGGCCACGAGCCGAACCTGCCAACGGGTCTCAGCCGCTCAGGCCAAGCTGGGGATACAGGGCCTCGGGGGCGGCGACGGCTCCTTGCGGCCGCATGACGTCGACATCTGCACCGAAGTCGCTGTAGCGCAGGGAGGCGTTCGGCATGCCGTTGGCGGCTGGGATCAAGAAACTGACCAGTCGGCCATCGGCATCCAGCGTTGCGCGGAACGCGTTGCTGCCCGCACCGTCGGGAAAGCCACTCGGACCGGGGCGGAAGTTGATCCCGCTGCCGGTGCCGACTCGGGTCAGGTCGATCGTCCCGGTAATTTGAGAGCCGTCTGCTCGTGCGGTGGCGATCGCGTTGATGAGGCGCGCCGAGCCGCCGGGATCGTTCTTGCCTGGAGCGAAGCTCAGGGCGAACTCTGACGGCACCCGGGCTGGGTCGAGGTTCATCCATTCGTGGCCGACACCCTGGAGGTCCAGGCCGGTCTTCATGTAGACCTCATTGTCGATCATCCGGATCTCGGTGACCCGACCGAACGCGGAAACCGTGGCGTCGGCGCGCTTGTTGACGTTGTCGGTGTGCGACAGCGTCGTGACCTGACTCGCGATGTCGACATCGGCGCGAAAGCTCGTCTGATCGATGAACTCCGTGCCTGAGTTCAGCAGCTCGATCGCCTTGGCCGTAGTGGCGGCGTCAGCGCTGACGGTCGGCACCTGGGCGGGTTCGTTTCCCGTCCGCGCGCCAGCCGAGCACGCCAGCAAGAGCAGCGTTCCTGCAGAAATCGCATCGCCACACAGGCCTACGCCACTCACGATGCGGTGGCTCACAGGGCGAGCTGGTGGGGGTTCCGTGGCGTCTTCCGTCGCGGCTTCACCGCTCCTTCACCACCTCAACTCGCCATCACCTCCCGCGCGGAGCGCGGATGTGGCTGTCAGCGCAGCACACCGCCGGTGGCCAGCTCCGCTGACCGGTTGCGACAGTTCCAGACTCCCCCTCACAGGAGGGAGCCTGCCGTTCTACTCGCTGAGGAGATCCCTCACGTCACCCGACTCACCGGCTCCCGAATCTCGCCCGTCCGAACCTCGTCTTGCTGCTGCTCCTCGACGTTCCAGCAGGGAGCGACGGCTGTCCTACCTGCACCGGCTGACCCTGCGCGACCGGCAACTGCTGGCCTGGCTTGCCGGGCACTACGTGCTGTCCACCGCCCAGATCACCACCGCGCTGTTTCCGTCGGAGCGCTCCGCGCAGCTGCGTCCACGGCAGGCGGCGGCCCTCCCCTGCCCGCTCAACCTTGTCGATCAGGAGATCCCGTCGGGATCCGCGGCCACACATGGCTCCGTCCCCTTGGTCATCCGGCCCTATCCGGGGCGGGCGGCCCGTCGCCGTTTCCCGGCGCCCGGCACCTCGCCCGACCTCCTCTCGCCTTCCCTGGCGACAAGCGGTCGTTGTCATCCGGACTTCGGACTCCGACACAATTCTCATGTCCGCCGAGGTGATGGGCGCGGGCGCATGGATGGGCAGCTCCACAGGGGACCGAACGTGCCCAACCGGCGTAGCCGGCCTGCTCGAACCTGTGAAACGCCCGAACCGCCGCCAATACCGCCCACGACAAAAGCGCATTTTTCCGCCGCTCTATAGACACCCTTCAAAGCGCTTCTTAATATGATCCCTGCCGTTCGGCGAATTCCCCCCATCCCCGGTCAGGAGACAGACTTGTTCAGGCATTCGCTTCCGCTGGTCGCGGCGGCTATTCTCGGCCTTTCCGCCGTGGCCACTCCCGCCCAGGCCTCCCCCGTCCAGGCCGCTCCCACCCAGGCCCGCACGGTGGCGCACTCCGACCTGGGCGTCCAGGCCACCCCCACCGGTTGCACGACGTGGGTGGAGTGGGTCCAGGAGGGCAGCAACAGCTACTACTACGGCCGCGGCAACGTGCAGTGCGCCACCGGCCGCTACAAGGTCAAGCTCCAGTGCCGCAACCTGCAGACAGGCGTGGGATACGTCGTCTACGGCGGCTACGCGGTGAACGCCCCCGGCACGGCCACTACCCAGTGCTACAGCGGCAACGTCGCCGAGGGCGTGTACCCCGTCGAAGACCCGCTGCCCACAGTCGGTGTCACCGGTTGCGTCTCGTGGGCGGAGTGGGTCCACGAGGGGAGCAACCACTACTACGGCCGGGGTACCGCCCAGTGCGACACCGGCAGCTACCGGGTCCAGATCCAGTGCCGCAACGTGCAGACGGGCCAGCGGTACATCGTCTACGGCCCGACGGTGAACGCCCCCAGTATCTCCACCACCACCTGCTACCGGGGCAACGTCGCGGACGTCGTGTCGGGCGTACCGGCGTGAGGGCTGACAGGGTGGCCCTGCACCGCGACTAGGAGGCTACACAAATAGGCTAATTGGATCGGAAGGGCGGGAAACGGGCATAGATATCAGCGATCATGAAGGGTTCCTACGCCCAGTGATCACTGGAACGCCTGTGCCCGCTGTCCCATCATGGCTGAGCGAACCCCTTGTGGGACCAGCTCGCCGCGCTGCTGCCCGTACGACCCACCACCGATCCGAGCCACCCCCACCCGCCGACGCATCGCCGGACCAGATCGTGTTTCAAGCTCCTGCAGGCGCTGAGGCTCGGCTGCTCGTATGAGGCCATCGCCGACTCGACCTGCTCGGCCACCACGATCCGCAACCGCCGCACGAATGGATCAACCTCGGAGTGTTCGCCCGGCTCAAAGCAATCGCGATCGACGCCGACGACCGTATCGTCGGCCTGCTGCTCGACGACCTCGCCATCGATGGGTGCATCACCAGGGCCCCGGCGGCGGCGAGGTCGCCGGCAGGTCCCCGGTCGACCGCGGCAAGCGGTGCGTCAGCCTCAACCATGAGCGTCTGGCAGAAGGACGCCGCGACAAGTGGGAGGCCGTCGGGGTCCTCGACGACGCCAGCAACTGCCTGACGCTGCTCGGCGAAGCCGTGGGGAACAACCACGCCACAGCACCTCGATGATCTTCAGGAGCGGTCATCCCGCCCTGCATCCGCCTACCCCGGCGCGTCTACACTAACCGCCTCAAGCCGGACACGCGCCACGACTTTACAAGAGCCCTGACACCAAACCACGAGCCACGCCCACCGCGCCATCAACCGCCTGCAAGCCTGATCATGGTGGCCAACGGAGCGTTGTTCGGCGTGCTTCCCGGCGCGCTGCTCTCCATGGTCGGCGGGCTCGGAGCCACGCTCGCCGCCTTCGGCATCGGCCGGCGCGGCCGCGGCGTGCTGACCCGCATCACGACACCGGCGCAGCGCACCCGCGCCGAGGCGCTGCTCGAACGTTACGGGCTCGTCGCTGTCTGTCTCACCCGGCCGGTGCCGGTGCTCGCCGAAACCGTCGCCATGCTTGCCGGCACGTCCGACCTCGGCTGGGGGCGCGTGACACTGGCCGCCGGCACGGGGGTACTCCCGGCCTCGTTGCTCTTCGCCGCCGCAGGCGCCGCCGGACAGCGAGCGGAGCACCACCTGCTCTTCATCGCCCTGCTCGGCCTTGCGGCGCTCGGCGCCTGGATGCTGCGCCACCGCGGCACAGCTCGATACCGCCCCGACCCGGCGCAGGGTGAAGACCCATGCGGTGATCACCCTTACAACTCCTAACTAAATGATGTTGGGCGTATCCGGTTGGACGTGAGGATCGTTCTGTCTGAACGTGAGGAGGGGTGAGCAGCCGCCGTGGA
>NZ_JBFAVI010000233.1:0-8744 GCF_040679695.1 Micromonospora sp. NPDC052213 | reverse complement strand
ACCCCCCCCCCCCCCCCCCGGCCCCCCCCCCCCCCCCCCCCGGGGCCCCGCCCCGCCCCGCCGCCCACCCCCCCCCCGGGCCCCCGGCGCGGCCCGGGGGCGACGGCAGGACGGACGGATCACACGGATGACGAGCACCGGTGGCGGCGACGGTTCCTGGCTGCGCGCGGTGACCGGGGACGGCGGTCGCGGCCCGCTGCTCACCCGGGCCGGCCAGCTCGTGTACGGCGCCCGCCGCCTCGGCGAACTCACCCACCGGCGGCCGAGCGGCATCACCGGCCACCAGTGGAGCACGGCCACCCGGGAGGGCTACGACTTCGTCGTCTGCGCCGCCGACACGGCCCGACCGGTCTTCGCCGTCGAGGTCGGCCCGGTCGCGCCCGCCGGCTCCGCCGGGCAGCGCGCCGAGCGGATGAAGAACGTGGTCGCCGAGGCGGTCGGCCTGGCGGTGCTGCGGATCGGGTCGCCCACGCTGCGCGCCGACGAGCACGGGCGGCGGATCGTGGCGTACGTGATCGACGCCCGCGCCTACGCGGCGCTCGGCGCGGGGGAGCCGGAGGCGGGGGACGTGCCCCCGATCGGGTTCCGCGACATCGTCGGCCGGCTGCCCGACGGGCGGACGGGCCACGTCAACGACCTCGGCGCGCTGGCCCGGGCCGCGGCGGTCGACGCGTACGTGTCGCGGGGGCTGGTGGACCCGATCGTCCGGGGGCTGCACCTGCGCTGGCGGGGCGGGCCGGCCGAGGGGTGGAGCTGGGTCGAGGTGCGTCCCGGCGCCTGCCTCGTGGAGCGGGTGACGGTGCACGAGCAGCGGGTCTCCGCCGGCGTGGACCCGGCCCGCCTGGCCGAGGACCTGGCGGCGATGGCCGTCGGTCAGCGGCTGCGCGAGCTGGAGACGGCCGAGCCGGTCCTGACGCCCCGCGAGGAGCTGCTCGCCGACATCCGGCGGCTCGAATCGCGGCGCGACGAGATGGCGCACGGGTTCGCCTTCGCGCACCTCTGCGCGGACTGACCCGCCCCGGCGCCGCACGGGCGTACCCCGGCGGCCCCGGCCGTCGTCAGGCCGGCGCTGCCGCCGTCCGGCCGGGGGCGGCGGTCGGGGTGGCGCCGGCCCGCAGGGCCTCGATCCGCCTGGCCCGGGAGCGGACCGCGAGGAGGTTGCCGGCGGCCACCAGCAGGGCCAGACCGAACAGGCCCAGCCAGAGGGCGTCGGTGGAGAACCGGGCGGCGACCAGCCCGCCGAGGGTCGGCCCGGCGAAGCTGGCGAAGGCGTAGCCGAGCGAGTAGACCCCCTGGTAGCGGCCGCGCTGCGCCGCCGGCGACAGGTCCGCCGTCAGCGCCGAGTTCGCCGGGGTCATCAGCATCTCGCCGAGTGTCCAGACCGCGACCGTGAACGCGTAGAACCACACCGCGTCGGCCAGCGCGGTCAGCGCGAAGCCGGCGCCGACCACCACGACGGCGGCGGCGATGGTGCGGGACCGGTCGAAGCGGCCGACCAGCCGGGGCACGAAGAGTTGCCCCAGCACGATCATCAGCCCGTTGACCGCGATGACCGGCCCGTACGCCGACGCCGGCAGGCCGTCGGCCTGCAACGCGACGGGGAGCATCACGCTGCCCTGGATGCAGAGCCAGGCCAGCCCGGTGAGGGCGGTGAAGGTCAGGAAGACCCGGTCGCGCAGCACGGTGCCGAGCCCGCCGGAGTCGGCGCGGGTGAACTGCCCGACGGTGACCGGGGCGGGGCGCGACTCGGGCACCTTCAACCCGATCAGCGCGGCGGTGCCGAGCAGCACCGCCGCGTTGACCACGAACAGCAGCAGCGGATCGGCGCGGACCAGCAGGCCGGCGACGGTCGCGGCGACGGCGAACCCGATGTTGATCGCCCAGTAGTTGAGCGTCAGGGCGCGCAGCCGGTCCCGCTCGCCCACCACGTCGATGATGGTGGCGGTGAAGGCCGGCCGGGCGACGCCGAGGAAGAGCCCGAGCAGGAGGGTGAGCGCCGCGACCGCCGTGGGGTGGTCGCTCAGGCCCAGCGACACCGCCGCCGCGGCGGCGGCCACGTTGCCGACAAGCATCGCCGGCCGCCGCCCCCACCGGTCCGCGACGACCCCGCCGAGCACGCTCCCCGCCGCGCTGCCGGCCCCGTGCAACCCGATCACCACTCCGGCGTACGCGGGGCTGAAGCCCCGCACCGAGACCAGGTAGACGCCGAGGTAGATGGCGACGAAGCTACCCAGCCGGTTGATCAGCGTGGCCGTCCAGAGGTACCAGAACGTGCGGGGCAACCCGCCGGCCGTCTGGCTCCACCAGCGCGTCATCCGCCACCCCCGAGATGCGTTTGCGTAATGCCCGACAAAGCTGTCGCTCATTACACTCGGGGGGTGCGACGGTCTCGGGTCGCGTGGGCACGAATCGTGGTGGTGATCACGTGCGGCCGGAGCCGCCCGGGTCACCACCTGCCCCTTCGCCGTCCGGGTGAGTCGCCGGTTCTCGGCCGGATCCGGTTCCGTGCGGTCGGGGGAATCCGCCCGGCGCGGCCACTCGGGGGTCGCCCGGCGGTCCGTCGGGGCGGCTCGGCGAATGCGCCGCCCGCGAATGCGTCCGCCGCCGGACGCGGGCCGTGCGAATGGACGGCCGTGGGAAAAGACCGCGGGGCCCCGCTGATTCCGCAGCGTGACCCCGCGTGGACGCGAGCGTGAACCCGGCGCCAGGTCAGCGGTTCTTGTACGCCTCGGCGACCTCGACCGGGATGCGGCCGCGCTCGGAAATCTTGTAGCCGTTCTTGACGGCCCATTCCCGGATGGCCCGGTTCTGCTCCCGGTCCATTCCCGCGCCGCCCTGGGCGCCCGCCCGACGGGGCGCCCGCCCGACGTCGACGGTGCCGCGGCCGATCCGCCGGCCAGCGCTGATGTACGGGTCGAGAGCTTTCCGCAGCACACCCGCGTTCTCGTCGGAGACGTCGATGGTGTACGCCACGCCGTCCAGACTGAACTCGACGGTCCGGTCGGCCTTTCCGCCGTCGAGGTCGTCGGTCAGAACAGTGATTACTTTTCTCGCCATCGCCAATTACTCCCTGTGTGGGGCGGGGTGTGGTCAAAGTTTGACCTATCCCACGGCAATTGCGCAAGAATACGCGTCGTTTTTCATTTCGGCGGGTCGCGTTATCGCGGGAAATCGGCGTGGCCGGCGCAAAGGCGGGGGAGTTCGGTCGCCGTCCTGGCGCTGGCCAGCCTCGCGGTCCCGCTCGCCGTGGCGGTCGCCGGAGTCGGCGGCCCGGTGCGTGAGCCGCCGCTCCCGACGCGGCCGGTGGCGCGAGGAAGTGGTCTGGGTCACAGTGCGGAACAAGGGGAACGCTTTGTTACTTGAGTTGGACACGCTCAACTCAACGCGATAGCAGGTGTTCGATGGCAACTCTTCCGGTACTGCCCCTGACCGACGCCGTGCTGCTGCCCGGCATGGTCATCCCGGTGACCCTCGACCCCACCACCCAGGCCGCTGTCGACGCGGCCCGCGCCACCGGCGAGGGCACCCTCCTCGCCGTGCCCCGCCTCGACGGCGAGTACGGCCCCGTCGGCGCGGTCGCCACCATCGAGAAGGTCGGCCGGCTGCCCAGCGGCGAACCGGCCGCCGTCGTCCGCGGCCTCTCCCGCGCCCGGATCGGCTCCGGCGTTCCCGGACCCGGCGCCGCCCTCTGGGTCGAGGCCACCGTACTCGACGAACCGGCCCCCGCCGGCCGCGCCCGCGAACTCGCCCGCGAGTACCGCGCCCTGATGACGTCCGTGCTCCAGCAGCGCGGCGCCTGGCAGGTCATCGACGCGATCGAGCGGATGACCGACCTCTCCGAGCTGGCCGACTCCGCCGGCTACGTCTCCTGGCTCAGCCTCGCCCAGAAGACCGAGCTGCTCGCCGCGCCGGACGTCACCGCCCGGCTGGAACTGCTCGTCGGCTGGGTGAAGGACCACCTGGCCGAGCAGGAGATCGCCGAGCAGATCAACACCGACGTCCGCGAGGGGCTGGAGAAGTCCCAGCGGGAGTTCCTGCTGCGCCAGCAGCTCGCCGCCATCCGCAAGGAGCTCGGCGAGGACGAACCGGACGGCTCCGCCGACTACCGGGCCCGCGTCGAGGCGGCCGACCTGCCCGAGAAGGTCCGCGAGGCGGCGCTGCGCGAGGTCGGCAAGCTGGAGCGGGCCAGCGACGCCTCCCCGGAGGCGGGCTGGATCCGCACCTGGCTCGACACGGTGCTGGAGATGCCGTGGAGCACCCGTACCGAGGACAACACCGACCTGGCCGCGGCCCGCGCGGTGCTCGACGCCGACCACGCCGGCCTGGCCGACGTGAAGGACCGCATCCTGGAGTACCTCGCGGTGCGCAACCGGCGCGCCGAGCGGAACCTCGGCGTCGTCGGTGGCCGCGGCTCCGGCGCGGTGCTCGCCCTCGCCGGCCCGCCCGGCGTCGGCAAGACCAGCCTCGGCGAGTCGGTCGCCCGCGCGCTCGGCCGCAACTTCGTCCGGGTCTCCCTCGGCGGCGTCCGCGACGAGGCCGAGATCCGGGGCCACCGCCGCACGTACGTCGGCGCGCTGCCCGGCCGGATCGTGCGCGCCCTGCGCGAGGCCGGCTCGATGAACCCGGTCGTGCTCCTCGACGAGGTCGACAAGCTGGCCGTCGGCTACTCCGGCGACCCGGCCGCCGCCCTGCTGGAGGTGCTCGACCCGGCGCAGAACCACACCTTCCGCGACCACTACCTGGAGGTCGACCTCGACCTCTCCGACGTGCTCTTCCTGGCCACCGCCAACGTGGTGGAGGCCGTCCCCGGCCCGCTGCTGGACCGGATGGAGCTGGTCACCCTGGACGGGTACACCGAGGAGGAGAAGGTCGCCATCGCCCGGGACCACCTGCTGCCCCGGCAGCGGGAGCGGGCCGGGTTGACCGTCGAGGAGGTCGGCGTCGGCGACGACGCCCTCGCCCGGATCGCCGGCGAGTACACCCGGGAGGCCGGCGTGCGCCAGCTCGAACGGTCGCTGGCGAAGATCCTCCGCAAGGTCGCGGTGGCCCTGGCCACCGACCCGGCGCCGGTCCGCGTCGACGCCGACAACCTCGCCACCTACCTCGGGCGGCCGAAGTTCACCCCGGAGTCGGCGGAGCGGACGGCGGTGCCCGGCGTGGCGACCGGCCTGGCCGTCACCGGCGCCGGCGGCGACGTGCTCTTCATCGAGGCCACCAGCATGGAGGGCGAGCCGGGGCTGACCCTGACCGGCCAGCTCGGCGACGTGATGAAGGAGTCCGCGCACATCGCGCTGTCGTACCTGCGCTCCAACGGGCGCCGGCTCGGGCTGGACCCGAACGCCCTCGCCGGGCGGCGGATCCACCTGCACGTGCCGGCGGGCGCGGTGCCCAAGGACGGCCCCAGCGCCGGCATCACCATGGTCACCGCCCTCGCCTCGCTGGCCGCCGGCCGGCCGGTGCGGCCCGAGTTCGGGATGACCGGCGAGGTGACCCTCTCCGGCCGGGTGCTGCCCATCGGCGGGGTGAAGCAGAAGCTGCTCGCCGCCCACCGGGCCGGCCTGACCGAGGTGATCATCCCGGCCCGCAACGAGCCGGACCTCGACGACCTGCCGGCCGAGGTCCGTGAGGCACTGACGGTCCACACCCTCGCCGACGTCGCCGACGTGCTCGCCCTGGCGCTGCGCCCCGCCGACGTCGACGCGGACGCCCTGGGCGGCCAGGCGTTGACCGCGGCCTGACCGGCCCGTCGCCCGGCCCCCGACGCCCACGGGCGTCGGGGGCCGCCGCGTGTGCGGGTCCCGCCGGTCAGGCGCGGCCCAGCCCGAGCCGTCGGGCGTACCGCCCCATCGTGCGGGACAGCCGGGCCGGTGCGGAGTCGGGCGCGGGGATCCCGATCGGGCGGACCCGACCGTTGTGCAGCGCGGTGAACCGCCACTCGGCCGGCGTCCGCACGGCGACCAGGGTCTGGCGGGACAGCCGGCGCCGGGGCAGCCGGGTGCGCCAGGGCATCAGCACCGAGCCGGTGCCGTGCACGACGGCCACGTCGGCGGTCACCGCCCGGATCGACTCCACCTCGCCGACCAGCGCCGATCCGGCGAGTACGCCCCGGAAGAGCCGGTCGTGCGCGTCCTGCATCGGTGCCCGACCCTCCGCCCGGGTGCCGTCGTACGACACGTAGTCGGAGTCCTCGGTGAAGCAGGCGCCGTACGCGACCGCGTCGTTGTCGGTCCACGCCCGTAGCAGCCGGTCGAACAGCTCGCGGATCTCCCTGCGGTCGTTCTCGGTCATGGTCGCTCCCTGCTAAAGTTCGACTGTCGAAATCTACGTTAGCAGGAAGATTCGAATGTCGAAAAGTGAGCTGGTGTACCACGTGGCGCGGGAGATCCGGCTGCTGCAGCAGAGCTTCGACGCCTTCGACGAGGCGGCGGCCGGCCGGCTGGGGATCAACCGGACGGATCTGCGGGCGCTGGACGTCGTCCTCGGCCGCGGGCCGGTGACGGCCGGCGAGTTGACGGCGGCGCTGCGGCTCAGCCCGGCGGCCACCACCACCGTCATCGACCGGCTGGAACGGGTCGGCCTGGTGGCGCGTACCCGGGACGCCGCCAACCGGCGTCGGGTGCTGGTCGAGGCGACCGAGGCGGCCCGGGCGGCCGAGCGGAGGATCTACCGGCCGGTCGGCGAGGCCGGCCTGCGGGCGCTGACGCGGTACGACCACGGACAACTCGAGACGATCGTCGACTTCCTCACCACCGCTCGCGCCGTGCAGCAGGAGCACGCCGAACGGGTGGCCACGGAGCCGGCCGACTGACCGCTGCGCGGACGCGACGAGACCCCCGCCGGAACAACGGGGGCCTCGGTGCGTCAGTGCCGCCGGGGTCGCCGGCGGGGACGGTGTGTGTCGTCGTCAGCGCCGGTCGCGCCGGTCGCCGAAGTCGCGGTCGCGGCGCTCGCGCCGGTCGGCCCCGTCGAAGCGGCGCTCGCCGCCGCCGTCACCGTCACGATCCCGGCGTACGGTCGCCTTGCGGCCCTTGATCGTGCTGCCGCGCAGCCCCGCGATCACCTCGTCGGCCACGGCGTAGGGCACCTCCACCAGCGAGAACCGGTCGGCGATCTCGATCGAGCCGATGTCCCGGCCGCTGACCCTCGTCTCGCCGGTGATCGCGCCGACCAGGTCCTGCGGGCGGACCCCGGCACGCCGGCCGAGGCCGATGAAGACCTGCGTGGTGCCGCCGGTGCGGGGCCGGCCACCGCCGCGCCGCTCGCCCCGGCCGCCGCCCTCCGGCCGCCCCTCGCGCGGGCCCCGGACCGGGACCTGCGGGATCTCCTCCTCGTCCTCGGAGCCCGGCGAGGTCGCCTCGTGCGCCAGCTTCACCGCCGCGAGCGCCACCTCCACCAGGTCGAACTCGTCGGTCAACGACTCCACGATCGCCCGGTACGGGTCGAGGTCGTCCTCCAGCAGGCTCTCCCGCAGCGCGCCCTGGGTCAGCTCCAGCCGCCGGGTGCGCATGTCCGCCACCGTCGGGATCTTGTCGATGGTGATCCGCTGGCCGGTGACCCGCTCGATGGTCTTGAGCATCCGGTGCTCGCGCGGCTCGGCGAGGGTGATCGCCACGCCCTCCCGCCCGGCGCGGCCCACCCGGCCGATCCGGTGCACGTACGACTCGGGGGCCGACGGCACGTCGTAGTTGACGACGTGGGTGAGCTGCTCGACGTCGAGGCCGCGGGCGGCCACGTCGGTGGCCACCAGCAGGTCCGCGGTGCCCGTGCGCAGCCGGCCCATCACCCGGTCGCGCTGCTCCTGGCTCATCCCGCCGTGCAGCGCCTCGGCCCGGTAGCCCCGGCCGTTCATGGTCTCGGTGAGCCGGTCGACCTCCTCCCGGCTGCGGCAGAAGACGATCGCCGCGGTGGGGGACTCGACGTCCAGCACCCGGCCCAGCGCCGCCGGCTTGTGCGCCCGGGCGACGATGTACGCGCTCTGCCGCACCCGGGGCGCCTCGCCGGCCACCGGCTGCTCCCGGGCGATGAGGATGCGCACCGGGTCGGTCAGGTGCTGGCGGGCCAGCCCGTCGATCCGCGCCGGCATCGTCGCCGAGAACAGCACCGTCTGCCGCTGCGCGGGCGTGTGCTCCAGGATCGCCTCGATGTCCTCGGCGAAGCCCATGTCGAGCATCTCGTCGGCCTCGTCGAGCACGACCGTGGCCAGCGAGCCCAGGTTGAGCGTGCCCCGGGCGATGTGGTCCAGCGCCCGGCCCGGGGTCGCCACCACCACGTCCACGCCCATGTCCAGGGCGCGCAACTGCCGGCCGATCGGCTGGCCGCCGTAGATGGGCAGCACCCGGGTGCCCAGGTCCTTGCCGTAGCGGTGGAACGCCTCCGACACCTGCACCGCCAGCTCCCGGGTTGGGACCAGCACCAGCGCCACCGGGTCGCCGGGCCGCTCGTCGGGCATCCGCTGCAGCAGCGGCAGGGCGAACGCGGCTGTCTTGCCCGTACCGGTGGCCGCCTGCCCGAGCAGGTCCCGACCGGCCAGCAGGGGAGGGATCGCCTCCCGCTGGATCGGCGTGGGCTCCTCGTACCCGAGGGCGGACAACGCCCCCAGCAGCTCGGCGCGCAGTCCGAGATCCGCGAAGGCGGTCACCTCGTCGGAGGCGTCCCGGGAGGGGTCGGTCGGTGGGTCGTGCCGTACGGGTGCGGAACTCATGCGGCAAGCTTTTCATCATCCCCGGCCGGCGGTTCCGGCGACC
>NZ_JBFAVI010000232.1:0-8810 GCF_040679695.1 Micromonospora sp. NPDC052213 | reverse complement strand
CGGCGCCGACCCTGCCGCGCCCGGCGCGGCCCCGGCCGCACCCGGGGGCCGGTGGGCGGGAGGATCTGGCAGGACAGCGCGTCGGGTTCCGTGGTGAGCACCGCGGCGGCGGTCCGCGCCACGAACCCGCTCCACCAACGCAGGCCCTCGGGGGTGCGCGGCGTCTCGTGCCACCAGCCGCCGGCGCCCCGCGGCGCCTGCCAACCGAGCTCCGCGAGGTGCCGCTCGTCGTAGGCCGGGCAGATCCCCCGGACCCGGTTCCGGCGCACCATCAGGTGCAGCCGGCGGGGACCCGCGGCGAGTTCCAGATCAGTGTCGTGGTCGCAGCGGGACAGCGTGTCGTGGAGCTGGGCGACGACGTCGGGCCAGCCCGGCGACGTCATGCCGGCGACCCCGGGAGGCGCCCGTCGAGCCGCCCGAGCCGCCCCATGGCCTCCTCCAGCCGGCCCAGCGAGGCGAAGTCGCCGGGAGTGCCGAAGATCTCGCCCAGGCCCGCGCCGAGCGTGACGTCGAGGCCCTCGGTGCGCTCGCCGAGCTGCTCCGCCGCCGCCGTCCGAGCCTGCCGGTACGCCGCCAGCACCATCGCCGCGAGGTTCTCCGTGCCCACCCGCAGCGCGGTCGGCGCGAAGCTCAGGTCGGTCAGTTCGCCGGTGGCGTCGACGGTCGCGGACACCAGTCCACTGTCGTCGGTCGCGGTGCTGCTCAGCTCGTCCAGGTCGTCCCTGAGACCGGCGAAACGGCGTTCGATGTCGGCGAGCCGTCCGGCGAGGGCGTCGAACGCGGACAGCGGGTCGGACATGAGAACCTCCCGGGCACAACGCCGGTCCGGGGTGGCGACCGGCAGCCGCATGATCGTATCGTCGTCGCGCCGGGCGACGGGGAGGAACGGCATGGGGGACATCGACGTCGACGTGCAGGCGGTACGGCGACTGGAAGCGGCGGCGAAACAGGTGGCCACCTCGCTGACCGCGCTGGAGAGCCGGATCGCGTCCGCGGGCGACATTCCCGACGGGGCGTTCGGGCACCTGCCGTTCGTCAGCGACCTGCTCCGCGAGAAGTACGCCGAGCAGGTCAGCGGCGGCATGGAGCTGTTCCGGTCCGGCCACGACGCGTTCGAGCGGGTCGGCGGGGCGCTGAGCGGGACGGCCGAGGCGTACGAGCGCAACGAGCAGGACATCGACGCGTCCTTCCGCGCCATCGGCACCGGGATGGCCCGGTGAGCGGGCCGGCGGGAACCGCCGTCGAGCTGTGGAACGGCATCGACGGCGCACTCTCCAGCGTGGACAAGGCGGTCGACAGCGTCTGCCGGGCCCTGGCCTGGCCGCTGATCCAGCTCGTCGACCTCGTCGACGGCGAGCCGGCCGCGCTGCGCGCCAAGGCCGCCGAGTGGGACGCCCTGGCCGCCCAGGTCCGCGAGCTGGCCATGGGCCACCGCGGCGTGCGGGAGGCCGAGCGGGCCGGGTGGCGCTCGCCGGCCGGCGAGGCGTACGGGCGGCGGCTGGCCGAGGTCGAGCAGCAGTTGCTGGACGTCGCGGAGCAGTTCACCGCCACCGCCGAATACCTGCGCGGCGTCGCCGACGCCCTGCAGACCGTCCACGACGTGCTGGTCGACATCTGCGTCGAGTTCGTCAACTTCCTGCTGGTGACGCTGGTGACCGCGCTGCTGATGGCGCCGTTCACCGCCGGCGCGTCCTGGGCGGCCGGCGTGGCGCTGGGTGTCACCCGGGGCATGATCGCTCTCGCCCGGATGCTGAAGATCATCCGCCCGCTGGCGGCGCACCTGCAGAAGGTCATCCGGCTGCTCCAGCGGGTGCTCCACCACCTGCGCAGGCTGCGTAACCACCTGGACAAGCTGGTCGACAAGCAGAAGGCGCTGCGCGCCGGCCAGAAGTACGCCGACAAGCGCCGCGCCGCCGGCGACCCCGACAAGTGGTTCCACAAGTTCACGGATCCGGCGAAGGGCAGCTGGAAGCTCGGCAAGTCGGGCACGCCGTTCGACATGAGCACCTTCGAGCGCGTCGGGGCGCTGCGGGCGCACGGCATGGCCGACGGGGCGCGGATGATCGGCCGGGACTTCGTCACCAACCTGCCGTGGAACGTTCCGAACGCGGTGGTGCACGGCGCGACCTGGGGCACCGTCGCGGTGGTCTCGGGGCTGTCGGTGCCCGGCACGGACCAGATCGACGACAAGATCGACGGGGCGGTGGCCGGCGGCGCCGAGTGGATCGACCAGAATGTCTTCGGGCAGCCGGCGGAGCAACCGGCCGGCCGGTGAGGGCCGATCGAGGGGGTGGGGCGTGACCGGTGCCAGGGGTCGACTCGGCCGGCTGACCGACGCGGTGCTCGGCGGGGCGCGGGCCGCCCGCGACAAGGCCCGCGAACTGCGCGACGAGTTCCGCACCAGCGACGAGCCGGAGCGCGCCCTGGTCGCGCCGCTGCTGCCCGGCGAGGAGATCCGCTACGTCGGCCTGGCGCCGGTGCGGGCGCCCGAGAACCACCGGGCGGGCGGCCAGCTCGCCGACCGGGTGAACGCGGAGCTGGCCGAGGCGCTCGACCCGCGCGCGCTGTTCGGGCTGCTCCACGTCGTCAACCCGGTCGCGTGGGTGGACGCCGTGATGACGCCCGTGCGGGTCGTCGCGGGCGTCCTGCTGCTGCCGGGCAGGGCGGCCGTCCTCGCGGCGAACACCCTGGAGGCGGCCGAGACGGACGAGCCGGGCCCGGCCGCCGAGCCGCGGCAGCCGCTGCCGCTCACCGCCGAACAGGAGGCGTTCCGGGCGCTGTTCCGGCTCAGCCGCTACCGGCCGCTGGCCGACCAGCTCGCGGAGATCGCCTACCGGCGGCGGTACGTCTTCAGCGGCGACCTCGCCACGCTCGCCGGCAGCCTGCTGCTGTTCCTGGAGCGCTACACCGGCACCCCGCTCGTCGTCACCGACACCCACCTGCACCTGTTGCGGATGGGTCGCCGCCCCGACCCCGATCGGGAGGACCGCCGCCGCCCCCAGGTGCTGTGGAGCGTGGAGCGGAGGCGCATCGCCCGGATCGACTCCGACCACGGCGCCGCCCGCCTCGTGCAGTTCCCGTCAACCATCGTGTTCGACGACGGCTCCTGGATCCGGGTCGTCAACCCGGCCACCCGCGACGACCAGGCGCGCTTCCTCGCCGCCGTACGCGACATCCCGGGTCGGCGCCCCACGGCCTGAGCCGGCGGCGTCCGCCGAAGCGGCGCGGACGCCGGTGTCCTGTGTGGCAGGGGGCGGACCGCGACCGAACCCGCGCCACGGCCACCGGCGGCGCCAGTGCCGGCCCGAGCCGGTGCCGGCCGCGCCAGCGGCACCCCCGAGCCGGTGTCGGCCCCGTCCCGGCGTGCCCCGGCGGAACGTCAGTCGGTGAGTCGGGAAGCGGTCTGCGCGAGCTGCGGCAGCACCTTGTCCCGCCACCCGGGTCCCATCCGGTCGAAGGCGTCCCGTTCGGACTTCCGGTCGAGGTCGAACCCGCTGTGCTCGAACAACAGGCGGGTGCCGTTGCCCTCCGCGACCAGACGCCAGGTCAGTGTCCAGCTCTCGTTGAAGGTGTAGACGAACTTCTCCTCGGGGACGACCTCGACGACCTCGCAGGCCACCGCTCCCCAGCCGGGCATCTGGAGGTGGAAGCGGTGCCCGAGGACGGCGGCGATGTCGCCGGGCACCCACCAGCGGGCGAGCAGCTCGGGCTCGGTGAGGGTGCGCCAGACCTTGCTCGGCGGGGCGGCGACGAACTGGTCGATGGCGATGGTGTCGGTGTTGGTCGCGGTCACTCGTCCTCCTCGGCGACGTCGGCGAGCGAACGCAGTCGCTGGCGCCAGAATCGTTCGAACGGGTGGAGCCAGTCGCCGACCTGGGCGAGCGGCTCCGCGGTGAGGTGGTAGTGCCGTTGCCGGCCGCTGGGTTCGTCGTGCACCAGTTCGGCACGCCGCAGCACCTGCAGGTGCTCGGCGACCGCGGGCCGGCTCAGGTCGAACTGGCTGGCCAGGTCGCCGGCCGTACGTGGCCCCTCGGCGAGCAGCTGCAGGAGTCTGCGGCGGACCGGGCTCGCCAGCGCGAGGAACACGTCGTCTTCGGGCACCACCCCAAGTTATGTCGGGGATTGCCGACATGTCAATGATTTCCGACGCGTTGGCGCCGCCGTGTCGGGGCAGGTCAGCCGTCGCGCTCGGGGTAGCCGACCGGTACGGCCGACACGTCGTCCAGCGCGGTGATGATCTCCTCCGGCAGCGTCATCCGCTCGACCTGGAGCGCGCCGAGCAACTGCCCGACCGTCCGCGCGCCGAGGATCGGGGCCACCACCCCGGGCCGGTCGCGGATCCAGGCCAGCGCCACCTCCAGCGGCGAGACCCCCAGCCCGCCGGCCGCGGTGGCGACCGCCTCCACGATGCTGGAGCAGCGTGGCTCCAGGTAGGTGGCGACGAACCGCTCGAAGTGCGGCGAGGCCGCCCGCGAGTCGGCGGGGCGGCCGTGCCGGTACTTGCCGGTGAGCACCCCCCGGCCCAGCGGCGACCAGGGCAGCACCCCCAGCCCGAGGGCCTCGCACGCGGGCAGCACCTCCCGCTCCACGCCCCGCTCCAGCAGCGAGTACTCCACCTGCGCGGCCACCACCGGGGCGCGGCCCGGCCAGGCGGCCTGCCAGGCGGCCGCCCGCGCGGTCTGCCACCCGGAGAGGTTCGACACCCCGACGTAGCGGACCCGGCCGCTGGCCACCGCGTGGTCCAGCGCCGCGAGGGTCTCCTCCAGCGGGGTGTCGGGGTCGTAGCCGTGCACCTGGAACAGGTCGACGTGGTCGGTGTTGAGGCGGCGCAGCGAGGCGTCCAACGTCCGCAGCAGGTGCCCCCGGGAGCCGTCGCGGCGCCGGCCGCTGCCCGGCCGCAGCCCCGCCTTGGTGGCGATCAGCAGCTCCTCGCGCGGTACCAGGGTGCCCAGCAGCGACCCGATGACCGACTCGGCGTCGCCGTCGCCGTAGACGTCGGCGGTGTCGATCAGGTTGCCGCCCGCGTCGAGGTAACTCTTCAGCTGGGCGGCCGCATCGTCGGCGTCGGTGTCCCGGCCCCACGTCATGGTGCCGAGCGCGAGCCGCGAAACCGCCAGCCCGCTTCGGCCGAGCGGTCGCTGTTGCATGGGTGAACCTTATTTCGAACCGGGCCGCGCGGACATCCTCGCTCCCGTCAAGTCTGCCGGGCGCGTCGTGTTTCCGACCGCCCGGGTCGGCCCGGGGTTGCGGTGAGCCGGTGATCGGGGCGTCCTCCCGCATTGCGTAACCTGATGCGACTTGTGGTGCGGATGGGGGAGGACCTTAGTGCGACTCGGGCTCAGCCTCGGATACCAGACGGCGTGGAGCACGCCGGCCGATCACCTGGCTCTCGCCCAGGAGGCGGACCGGCTCGGCTACTCGGTGGTGTGGGCGGCGGAGGCCTACGGCTCCGACTCGCCGAGCATGCTCGCCTGGATGGCGGGGCAGACGGAGCGGATCGACGTGGGCAGCGCGGTGATGCAGATCCCCGCCCGCACCCCGGCGATGACCGCGATGACCGCGGCCACCATCGACGCCCTCTCCGGCGGCCGGTTCCGGCTCGGGCTGGGGGTGTCCGGTCCGCAGGTCTCCGAGGGTTGGCACGGGGTGCGGTTCGGCAAGCCGCTGGCGCGGACCCGCGAGTTCGTGGACATCGTGAAGCTCGCCGCCGCCCGCAAGGAGGTCGCGTACGACGGCGAGTTCTACACGCTGCCGCTGCCGGACGGGCCCGGGAAGGCGCTGCGCCTCGGCTTCCACCCGCCGCGCGAACACATCCCGATCTACCTCGCCGCGGTCGGCCCGAAGAACCTGGAGCTGGCCGGGGAGATCGCCGACGGCTGGCTCGCCGTCTTCTACGCCCCCGAGTTCGCCGAGGAGCAGCTCGCGTCGGTCCGGGCCGGGCGGGCGAAGGTGGGCAAGGAGCTCGCCGGCTTCGACGTGGTCCCGTCCGTGCCGGTGGTGGTCGGCGACGACGTCGCGTCCTGCGCCGAGCTGGTCCGCTTCTACGCGGCCCTCTACGTGGGCGGCATGGGCAGCCGGCAGCAGAACTTCTACAACCAGCTCGCCACCCGGATGGGTTACGGCGACGCCGCCCGCGAGGTGCAGGACCTCTACCTGGCCAAGCGGCAGCGTGACGCCGCCGCGGCGGTGCCGATGGAATTCATCGACCGGACCTCGCTGCTGGGCCCGAAGGAGCGCATCGCCGAGCGGATGCGCGAGTACGCGGCCGCCGGCGTCACCACCCTGTCGGTGACCCTGTTCGCGGCGGACCGGGACAGCGGCGTGCAGACGCTGCGTACCGTCGCCGAGGCGCTGGAGCTCTCGGGAGTCGGCGAGTGACCTGGGTCGAGGCCATCGTCCTGGGCATCGTCCAGGGACTGACCGAGTTCCTGCCGGTCAGCTCGTCGGGGCATCTGCGGATCACCTCGGCGATCTTCTTCGACCGCGACGCCGGGGCGTCGTTCACCGCGGTCACCCAGCTGGGCACCGAGGCGGCGGTGCTGATCTACTTCGCCAAGGACATCTGGCGGATCACCCGGACGTGGCTGGTCGGCATCCGGGACAAGTCGGTCCGTTCCAGCCTCGACTACCGGATGGGCTGGTACGTGATCGTCGGCTCGATCCCGATCGGGCTGTTCGGCTTCCTGTTCAAGGACCAGATCCGCACCGCCGGACGCAACCTCTGGCTGGTGTCCACCACGCTGATCGTCTTCGCGTTCGTGCTGGCGTTCGCCGAGTACTGGGGCCGGCAGAGCCGCACCCTGGAGAACTTCCGGATGCGCGACGGCGTGGTGATGGGCTTCGCCCAGGCGATGGCGCTGATCCCCGGCGTGTCCCGCTCCGGCGGCACGCTCACCGCCGGGCTGCTGCTCAACCTCACCCGGGAGGCGGCGGCGCGCTACTCGTTCCTGCTGGCCATCCCGGCGGTGGTGATGTCCGGGATCTTCAGCGTCGGCGACGTCTTCGAGCCGGCGGCCCCCGGCACCTCCGTGCCGAGCGTCGCCCAGATGGTCGTGGCCACGATCATCGCCTTCGGCGTCGGGTACGCGGCCATCGCCTGGCTGCTGCGCTACGTCGCGCACCACACCCTGTACGTCTTCGTGCTGTACCGGGTCGCGCTGGGCACCCTGGTGCTCGCCCTGCTGATGACCGGCACCATCAGCGCCACCTGATCCGCCCGCAGCCCCGCCGGCCCCCGCCTCCGCCTCGTGCGGTGGGGGGCCGGCCCGTGTCCGGGGTGGGCCGTGCGGACCGTCGGCGAGGTCAGGGCCGGTCCGGTTCCTCCGAGGGGGTGGCCCTGGGACGGGCGCGCAGGTGCGCCCGCTCGCCCTGCGTGCCGAACAGGCTGAGGAACTCGACCGGCTCGGCGTCGGCGGCCCCGAACCAGTGCGGCACCCGGGTGTCGAACTCGGCCGCCTCGCCGGGGGAGAGCACCAGGTCCCGCTCGCCGAGGACGAGCCGCAGCCGCCCGTTGAGGACGTAGAGCCACTCGTAGCCCTCGTGGGTCTGCGGATCGGGCTCCCGGCGGGGGCTGCTGACCGGGATCACGAGCTTGTACGCCTGGATGCCGCCGGCCCGACGGGTCAGGGGCAGCATCGTCATGCCGTGCCGGGTGACGGGCCGCAGGTGGATGCGCGGGTCGCCGGTGGGCGGGGCGCCGACCAGCTCGTCGAGCGTGACGCCGTGGGCCCGGGCCAGGGGGAGCAGCAGTTCGAGGGTCGGCCGGCGGGAGCCGGACTCCAGCCGGGACAGCGTGCTCACCGAGATGCCGGTCGCCCCCGAGAGGTCGGCCAGCGTGGTCGCGCGCTGCCGGCGCAGCGCGCGCAGCCGGGGTCCCACCGCGCCGAGCGCGTGGTCGAGATCGTCGTCCATGCCGCCAGTTTGCCAGCCCGGCAACACGACTTGCCACCCTGGCCGGCGCGGGGCCGGATACGGCGGCCACGGCGGACGCCGCGTACGCCCGCCGCCGGGCGCAGGATCATAGGGTGTCACCGTGGCGACCCTTCTGCTTCTGCGACACGGCCGGACGACCGCGAACGCGGACGGCGGGCTGGCCGGCCGCCAGCCGGTCGAGCTGGACGACACCGGCCGGGCCCAGGCCGCCGCGGTGGGCGAGCGGCTGCGGCCGGTGCCGCTGGCCGCGGTGGTGACCAGCCCGCTCATCCGCTGCCGGCAGACCCTGGAGCTGGCGTTGCCCGGGGCGACCCCGATCGTGGAGGAGGGTCTGACCGAGTGCGGCTACGGCACCTGGGAGGGGCAGCCGCTCAAGAAGCTGGCCAAGGAGCCGCTCTGGCCGGTGGTCCAGCAGCACCCGAGCGCGGCGGTCTTCCCGGAGGGGGAGGCGATGGCGGCGATGGCGGCGCGGGCGGTCGCCGCGGTGCGCTCGTGGGACGCCCGGGTCACCGCGGAGCGCGGCCCGGAGGCGGTGTGGCTGGCGTGCAGCCACGGCGACGTGATCAAGGCCATCGTGGCCGACGCGCTCGGCGTGCACCTGGACCTGTTCCAGCGGATCGTGGCCGACCCGGCATCCGTGACGGCGATCCGCTACACCCCGCTGCGGCCGTTCCTGGTGCGGCTCAACGACACCGGCGGCGACCTGGCCGCCCTGGTGCCGCCGCCGCCCAGGCGACGCCGCCGGGCGGCCCGGGCGGCCGGCGCGGCCGAATCCGACGCGGCGGTGGGCGGCGGCGCGGGGGCAGGCCGGTGACGGCCCGGCGGCGGCCCACCGCCACGCCCGGGCCCGGCCGCCGCTCCGCCGGGCGCGGCGGGCG
>NZ_JBFAVI010000231.1:0-8810 GCF_040679695.1 Micromonospora sp. NPDC052213 | reverse complement strand
ATGGTGTCGGTGGCGACGACTGCCGAGGAGGTCACCGCGACGATCGCCCGGTGGGACGGGCGGGTGGCGTTGGCTGCTGTCAACGGGCCGACGTCGGTGGTGGTGTCGGGTGATGTCGCGGCCCTGGACGAGTTGGTCGCCCTTTACGAGTCGCGTGAGGTGCGGGTCCGCCGTGTTCCGGTGGATTACGCGTCCCACTCCGCGCACGTCGAGCCGCTGCGTGAGCAGTTGCTGGAGTTGTTGGCGGGGTTGCGTCCGCGTACGAGTGAGGTGCGGTTCCGGTCGACGGTGGTGGGTGACTGGTTGGACACCGCTGGCCTGGATGCCGACTACTGGTACCGCAATCTGCGGCAGACGGTGCGGTTCGACGAGGCGGTGCGCAGTCTCGTTGCGGCCGGTTACTCCACGATTGTCGAGGTCAGTGCGCATCCGGTGTTGACGATGGCGGTGCAGGAGTCCGTCGAGGTGGCTGCTGCCGATCCGGCGGCGGTGACCGTGACGGGCAGCCTGCGTCGTGGTGAGGGTGGTCTGGGTCGGTTCCACCACGCTCTGGCGGAGGTGTACGCCGGTGGCACGTCGGTGGACTGGCGGCCCGCGTTCGCCGGCCGGCCGGGACGTCTGGTCGATCTGCCCACCTACCCGTTCCAACGACAGCACTACTGGCCGCAGCCGGCCGCCGCGCCCGCCCCGGCCGCCGGACCCGCCGGCCCCACCGTCGAGGACGAGGTCGACGCCCGGTTCTGGGCCGCCGTCGAGGCGGAGGACCTGACCGCGCTCACCGCCGAACTCGCCGACGTCACCGCCGCCGACGCGGTGCCCGAGGCGGCCTTCGCCGACGTGCTGCCCGTACTCGCCGCCTGGCGGCGCCGGCACCGCGACCAGGCCGCCGTCGACTCGTGGCGGTACCGGGACGGCTGGCTGCCCGTCGCCGACGACGGCGACCCCGCCGTCACCGGCACGTGGTGGCTCGTCACCGGCCCCGACGACACCGCCGCCGACCAGGCCGCGTTCTGCCAGGACGCCCTCGAACGGCGCGGCGCCACGGTCGTCCCCGTGGAACTGGACGCCGAGCGGACCGACCGCGTCGCCCTCGCGGCCCGGGCCCGCGACCTCGCCGCGGTCGGACCCGTCGCCGGGATCGTCTCCCTGCTGGCGCTCGACGAGACGCCGGACCCCGCGCACCCGTCGGTGCCCGTCGGCTTCGCCGGCACGGTCACGCTGACGCAGGCCCTCGGCGACGCCGGCGTCCGCGCGCCGCTGTGGTGCCTCACCCAGGGTGCCGTCTCCACCGACCCCGGCGACCCGCTGCCGCACCCCGTGCAGCAGCTCGCCTGGGGCTTCGGCCGGGTCGCCGCCCTCGAACACCCCGACCGCTGGGGCGGCCTGCTCGACCTGCCCGACGAGCTGGACGACGCCGCCGGCCGGCGGCTCGTCCGCGTCCTCGCCGGCACCGACGGGGAGGACCAGGTGGCGCTGCGGCGCGTCGCCGCGTTCGCCCGCCGGCTGCTGCGCGCCCCGCTGGGCGACGCCCCGGCCGTCCGCACCTGGCGGCCCACCGGCACCGCCCTCGTCACCGGCGGGACCGGCGCCCTCGGCGGGCACATGGCCCGCTGGCTCGCCGCCAACGGCGCCCCCCACCTGGTGCTGCTCAGCCGCCGCGGCAGGCAGGCCGAGGGGATCGCCGAGCTGGAGGCCGAGCTGGTCGGGCTCGGCGCCCGGGTCACCGTGGCCGCCTGCGACGCCGCCGACCGGTCGGCCCTCGCTGCCGTCATCGACGGCCTGCCGGCCGAGTACCCGCTGACCACCGTCGTGCACACCGCCGCCGTGCTCGACGACTCGGTGATCAGCTCGCTCACCCTCGACCAGGTCGACTACGCGCTGAGCGCCAAGGTCACCGCCGCGTTCAACCTGCACGAGCTGACCCGCGACCGGGACCTCGACGCGTTCATCCTGTTCTCCGCCATGGCCGGCACCGTCGGCAGCTCCGGCGTGGGCAACTACGCCCCCGGCAACGCCGTCCTCAACGCGCTCGCCGAGCACCGGCGCGGCCTCGGCCTGCCCGCCACCTCGATCGCGTGGGGCGCGTGGGGCGGCGGCGGCATGGCCGAGGGCGAGTTCGGCAGGATGCTGCACCGCCACGGCGCCCCCGAGATGCACCCGAGGCTCGCCGTCGCCGCGCTGCACCAGGCCGTCGAGCACGACGAGACGTTCCTGACCATCTCCAACATCGCCTGGGACCGGTTCTACGTCGCGTTCACGGCCACCCGGCCCGGGCCGCTGATCGCCGAGATCCCCGAGGCGCAGGCGCTCGCGGCCACCAAGGGCGTCGCCGAGGCCGGGGAGGCCGACGAGGGCAACCCCGGCGCGTCCCTCGCCCGGATGGGCGCCGCCGAGCGCCAGCAGGCGCTGCTCGACCTGGTCCGCGAGCAGGCGGCCACCGTCCTCAAGTACGCCGGCGGCGAGGCCGTCGACCCGCACCACGCGTTCCGGGACCTCGGCTTCGACTCGGTGACCGCCGTCGAGCTGCGCAACCGGCTCGCCACCGCCACCGGGCTGCGGCTGCCGGTGACCCTCGTCTTCGACTACCCGACCCCGACCGTGCTCGCCCGGCACCTGCACGAGGAACTGGGCGGCGGGGCCGAGGCGGCCGTCGTCGCCGCACCCGTGGTCCTCGCGGACGACGAGCCCGTCGCCATCGTCGCCATGTCGTGCCGGTTCCCCGGGGGCGCCAACGACCCCGAGCGGTTCTGGCAGATGCTGCACGCCGGCCGGGACGCCGTCTCCGACCTGCCCGGCGACCGGGGCTGGGACATCGACCGGCTCTACGACCCCGACCCCTATTCCAACGGCACCTCCTACGTCCGCAGCGGCGCCTTCCTGTACGACGGGGCGGACTTCGACCCGGGGTTCTTCGGGATCAGCCCGCGTGAGGCCCTGGCGATGGACCCGCAGCAGCGGTTGCTGCTGGAGACGTCGTGGGAGGCGATCGAGCGGGCAGGGGTTGTTCCAGGGGTGTTGCGGGGTTCGCGAACAGGGGTGTTCGTGGGCACGAACGGCCAGGACTATGGGGCCCTGTTGTTGTCGGCCGGGGACGAGGCGGAGGGGTTCGGCGCGACGGGGAACGCCGCGAGTGTCTTGTCGGGTCGGGTGGCGTACGCGTTGGGGTTGGAGGGGCCTGCGGTGTCGGTGGACACGGCGTGTTCGTCGTCCCTCGTCGCGTTGCACCTGGCGGTGCAGGCGCTGCGTCGGGGTGAGTGTGACCTCGCCCTGGCCGGCGGTGTGACGGTGATGGCGACGCCGGGCCTGTTCGTGGAGTTCTCGCGGCAGCGCGGGTTGGCGGCCGACGGACGGTGCAAGGCGTTCGCGGCGGCGGCGGACGGCACCGGTTGGGGTGAGGGCGCCGGCGTCCTGCTGGTGGAGCGGTTGTCGGACGCCCGGCGGTTGGGGCATCCGGTGCTGGCGGTGGTGCGGGGCAGCGCGGTGAACCAGGACGGGGCGTCGAACGGGCTCACCGCGCCGAACGGTCCGTCCCAGCAGCGGGTGATCCGGGAAGCCCTGGCCTCGGCGGGACTCGCCGCCTCCGACGTGGACGTGGTGGAGGCGCACGGCACCGGCACGACGCTCGGTGACCCGATCGAGGCGCAGGCGCTGCTGGCGACGTACGGGCAGGACCGGCCGGGTGACCGGCCGCTGCTGCTGGGGTCGGTCAAGTCGAACATCGGGCACACCCAGGCCGCCGCCGGCGTCGCCGGCGTCATCAAGATGGTCCTCGCCCTGCAGGAGGGCGTCGTCCCGGCCACGCTGCACGTGGACGCCCCGTCGCCGCACATCGACTGGACGGCGGGCGCGGTGGAGTTGGCGACGGAGGCGCGGCCCTGGCCGGAGACGGGGCGGGTACGGCGGGCAGCGGTGTCGTCGTTCGGGATCTCGGGCACGAACTCGCACGTCATCATCGAGCAGGCGGACGAGGCGGCCGGGCCTGCCGCGGAGGCGGCTCCAGGGCTGGTGGTCTCGGACGTGGTGGTGTGGCCGGTGTCGGCGCGGTCGAAGGCGGCCCTGGCGGGTCAGGCGGCACGGCTGGCGCGGCACGTCCGCGAGCGCGGCGGGCTCGACCCGGCGGCGGCGGGCTGGTCCCTGGCGACGATCCGGTCGACGTTCGACCACCGGGCCGCCGTCGTCGGCGCGAGCGTGGAGGAACTGCTTACCGGGCTGGACGCGCTGGCGTCCGGTTCCCCCGCCGGTAACGCGGTCACGGGCACGGCGTCGGGTCACGGTGCGGGTCCGGTGTTCGTGTTCCCGGGTCAGGGGGCGCAGTCGGCGCGGATGGCGGCTGGTCTGGTGGGTCGTACGCCGGTGTTCGATGCCAGGCTCGCGGAGTGCCAGGCGGCCTTGGCCCCGTATCTCGATGTCGATGTGGTGTCGGTGTTGAGCGGGGATGACGAGTCGTGGTTGGACCGGGTCGAGGTCGTGCAGCCGGTGTTGTGGGCGGTGGGTGTCGCTCTGGCGGCGGTGTGGCGGCACGTGGGTGTGGTGCCGCAGGCGGTGGTCGGTCACTCGCAGGGTGAAATCGGCGCGGCCTGCGTGGCGGGAATTCTGTCGCTGGAGGACGCTGCCAGGACGGTGGCGTTGCGGTCGCGGGCTCTGGCGGTGCTGCGGGGGACGGGGACGATGGCGTCGGTGGACCTGTCCGCCGAGGCGGTCGGCGAGCGGTTGGCCGGCTTCCCCGGCGTTGGTGTCGCGGCGGTGAACGGTCCGTTGACGGTGGTGGTGTCGGGGCCGCCGCAGCCGGTGGCGGATCTGGTGGAGGCGTGTCAGGCCGACGGTGTGCGGGCGCGGTTGATTCCGGTGGACTACGCGTCGCATTCCCCATCCGTGCAGGAGGTCGCCGAGCGGTTGCGTGCCGATCTGGCCGACGTGCGGCCGCAGCCGGGTCACACCCGTCTGGTGTCGACGTTGACCGGCGACTGGGTGCAGCCGGAGAGCATGACGGCGGACTACTGGTACGAGAATCTGCGGCGGACGGTGCAGTTCGACGCGGCGGTGCGGGTGGCGGTCGCGGCGGGTCACACGACGTTCGTGGAGATCTCTCCGCATCCGGTGTTGACGATGCCGGTGACGGCGATCCTGGACGACACCGGCACTACCGGGTACACGCTGGGTAGCCTGCGTCGGGGCGACGACGACCCGACGCGGCTGTTGACCAACCTGGCCACCGCGCACGCGATCGGCCTGCCCGTCGACCTGACGAAGGTCCTGGCGAGGACGCCGACCGTCGACCTGCCCACGTACGCCTTCGACCGCACCCGGTTCTGGCCGAGCAGGGCGGAGGAGCAGGGCGACGCACCCAGCGGAGTCGACTCCGCCTTCTGGGCGGCCGTCGAACGGGAGGACCTGGCCGCGCTCGCGGAACTCACCGCGCAGAGCGCCACCGAGTCCCTCGAACGGCTGGGCGCCGCCCTGCCGGTGCTCGCCTCCTGGCGACGCCAGCAGCGGGACCGGTCCACCCTCGACGACCTGCGCTACCGCAGCGTCTGGCAGCCGTACAACGGCACGCCCGTCAGCTTCCTCCCCGGCGCCTGGTGGGTCGTCGCCGACGCGCACCGCGCGGACGAGGGCGAGGCCGCCGTGGCCGAGCTGGGCCGCCGGGGCGCCGACGCCCGGCTGGTGCTGCTGCCGGAGGAGCTGACCGAGCGGGCGGCCGTCGCCGAGCACCTGGCCGCCGCCACCCGCACCGGCGACGGCGAACGCGCGCCGGTGGACGGCGTGTTGTCGCTGCTCGCCCTCGCCGACGGCCCGGTCGACGACACCCAGCCGGTGCCGCCCTTCCTGGCCCGATCCCTGGCCCTGGTGCAGGCCCTCGGCGACCTCGACGTGGCCGCCCCGCTCTGGTGCGTCACCCGGGGCGCCACCGGCACCGCGCGGGACGCGACGCCGGCCCGGCCGGAACAGTCGCTGCTCTGGGGCCTCGGCCGGGTCGCCGCCCTCGAACACCCCGAGCGCTGGGGCGGGCTGGTCGACGTGCCGGCCACCCTGGACGACCACGGCTGGGACCTGCTCTGCGCCGCGCTGGCCGGCCTCGACGGCGAGGACCAGCTCGCCGTCGACGGCGCCACGGTCCTGGTGAACCGGCTGGTGCGGGCGCCCGGCGGCGACACCGTTCCCGACGAGCCCGACCACCCCGGCACGACGCTGGTCACCGGCGGCACCGGTGCCCTCGGCGCGGAGGTGGCCCGCTGGCTGGCCGCCCGGGGCGCCGAGCACCTGCTGCTGGTCAGCCGCCGGGGCGCCGACGCCCCCGGCGCGGCCGACCTCGTCCGGGAGCTGACCGCCGCCGGCACGCGGGTGACCGTCACGGCCTGCGACGTGGCCGACCGGGCGGCGCTGGCGAAGCTGCTCGACGAGGTGCCCGCCGACGCGCCCCTGACCGGGGTGGTGCACGCGGCCGGGGTCCTCGACGACGGCGTCCTCGACGGCCTCACCGCGGACCGGCTCGCCACCGCCCTGCGGCCCAAGGTGCTCGGCGCGCTGCACCTGCACGAGCTGACCGCCGACCGGCCGCTGCGCGCGTTCGTGCTGTTCTCCGCGATGGCCGGCCAGCTCGGCGCCGCCGGGCAGGGCAGCTACGCCGCCGCGAACGCGTACCTCGACGCGCTCGCCGAGCAGCGGCACCGGCAGGGCCTCCCGGCCACCTCGGTCGCCTGGGGCCCCTGGGCGGCCGGCGGGATGGCCGCCACCGACCAGGCCGTGGAGGAACGCCGCCGCCGCAGCGGCGTCGCCCGCCTCGACACCGCGACGGCGTTCGCCGCGCTCGTCCGGTGCGTGGCGCGACGGGAGCCGGCGACGCTGGTGGCCGGCATCGACTGGGCGCGGTACGTGCCGGGGTTCGTCGCCGTGCGGCCCAGCCCGCTGCTGACCGGCGTCGCGGAGGCGCAGCGGGCCGCCGCCGAGCGGGCCGACGACGCCGGGGCGTCGGCGGAGTCCCTCGCCGCCCTGCTCGCCGGGCAGACCGACGCCGAGCGGCGCAAGACCCTCCTCGAACTGGTACGCGGCCAGGCCGCCGCCGTGCTCGGGCACGCCTCGGCGGACGCCGTCGAACCGGACCGGGCGTTCCGGGAGCTCGGCTTCGACTCGCTCACCGCGGTCGAGCTGCGCAACCGGCTGACGGCGGCGACCGGCGTACGGCTGCCCGCCACGGTCGTCTTCGACTACCCGACCGCGGCCGGCCTCGCCGAGTACGTCCGGGCGGCGATCGTCGACGGCGGCGTGGTCGGCGTCGCACCGGTCTTCGGGGAACTGGACAGGTTGGAAGCGGCGCTGTCCGGCTCGGTGCCGGACCGCAGCGCCCGGATTCGGATCACGGAGCGGCTGCGGGCGCTGCTGGCCTCCCTCAACGAGGCCGACGCCCCGGCGGGCGGCGGGGACACCGTCGCCGAGAAGCTCCAGGACGCCACGCCGGACGAGGTCTTCGACTTCATCGACCGTGAGCTGGGGGTGTCCTGACGTGATCGCTGCTGCGTGCACGGCTCAACACAAGGAGAGCGCGGTCCATGGCTGACGAGGCGAAGCTTCTCGACTACCTCAAGCGGGTCACCGCCGACCTGCACCAGGTGCGGCAGCGCCTGCGCGAGGTGGAGGCCGGCGAGCAGGAACCGGTCGCCATCGTCTCCATGAGCTGCCGCTTCCCGGGCGGGGTGCGGTCGCCGGAGGACCTGTGGAAGGTGGTCGCGTCCGGGCAGGACGTGATCTCCGACTTCCCGCAGGACCGGGGCTGGGACCTCGCGTCGCTGTACGACGCCGACCAGGAGCAGGGCGGGCTCGGCACGTCGTACACGGCGCAGGGCGGCTTCGTCCACGACCTGGCCGACTTCGACCCGGGCTTCTTCGCGATCTCCCCCCGCGAGGCCCTGGCCATGGACCCGCAGCAGCGGTGGCTGCTGGAGACCTCCTGGGAGGTCCTGGAGCGGGCCGGCATCGACCCGCACTCGCTGAAGGGCAGCCGCACCGGCGTCTTCGCCGGCAGCACCGGCCAGGACTACGGCAGCGTGCTGATGGGCGCCGCGCAGGGCCTCGAGGGGCACCTGATGACCGGCAACGCCGGCAGCGTCGTCTCCGGCCGGATCGCCTACACGTTCGGCCTGGAGGGCCCGGCGGTCACCATCGACACCGCCTGCTCGTCCTCCCTGGTCGCCCTGCACCTCGCCGCCCAGGCGCTGCGCCAGCAGGAGTGCACCCTGGCCATCGTCGCCGGCGTCACCGCCATGTGCACCCCGGCCGCGTTCGTCGAGTTCTCCCGGCAGCGCGGCCTCGCCGCCGACGGCCGGTGCAAGGCGTTCGCCGCCGCCGCCGACGGTACCGGTTGGTCCGAGGGCGTCGGCGTGCTGCTGCTGGAGCGGCTGTCCGACGCCCAGCGCAACGGCCACCCGATCCTCGCCGTCGTGCGGGGCAGCGCGGTCAACCAGGACGGCGCGTCCAACGGCCTGAGCGCCCCGAACGGGCCCTCGCAGCAGCGCGTCATCCAGCAGGCCCTCGCCAACGCCGGCCTCGCCGCCGGCGGCGTGGACGTGGTCGAGGCGCACGGCACCGGTACCCGGCTCGGCGACCCGATCGAGGCGCAGGCGCTGCTCGCCACGTACGGGCAGGACCGGGGGGCGGGCTCCGCGCCGCTGCTGCTCGGCTCGGTCAAGTCGAACATCGGGCACGCGCAGGCGGCTGCCGGCGTCGCCGGTGTGATCAAGATGGTGATGGCGATGCGGCACGGCGTCGTGCCGCCCACCCTGCACGTCGACGAGCCGACCCCGCAGGTCGACTGG
>NZ_JBFAVI010000230.1:0-8880 GCF_040679695.1 Micromonospora sp. NPDC052213 | reverse complement strand
CGACGCGGGTCGGACGCCCGGCCCGCGTCGCGGCGGGTCAGCAGCCGACGACCCAGTGGTTGGGGCCGGTCTGCTTGAGGGTGCTGGTGTAGAAGGTGTTGTAGAGGCCCATCCGCTGGTTCGAGCCGTTGGCGTAGGCGTAACCGCCGGACTGGTAGGCGCGGCCGGCGCCGACGTGCGCGTAGTTGCTGGCGGTCACGCAGGTCGGCGCGGTGGTCGGGCTCGCCGTCGGGGAGGCCGTGGGGCTCGCCGTCGCCGTCGGGCTGGGCTGGGTCCCGCCGTCCAGGCCGAAGAAGACCGCGTCGTGGTACGCGGAGCAGATGGTGTCCAGGATGTACGGGGCGGTGGTGCCACACTGGTCGGCGGCCGAGCCGGGGTCGACCGGGGTGCCGTGGCCCATGCCGGAGATCCGGTAGACCCGCACGTCGTTGTTGCCGTACACCTCGAGGCTGGTGTTGGCGGGCAGCGACGCGGTGCTGGTCGGGGTCTGCGAGACGCCCCGGACGTTGGTCCACTGGTCGCGCAGCTCGGTGGCGTTCGCCGGCACGACGGTGAAGTCCGAGGTGCCGTGCCAGATGGCGACCCGGGGGCGCGGGCCGGTGTGCCCGGGATGGGCGGCCCGGACCAGGTTGCCCCACTCCTGCGGGGTCTTGTTCACCCCCTGGAACTGGCAGGCGTTGGTGGTGGCGGGCGGCGAGCAGCGGTACGGCAGGCCGGCGATGACGGAGCCGGCGGAGAAGACGTCCGGGTAGGTGGCGAGCATGACCGCGCTCATCCCCCCGCCGGCGGAGAGCCCGCTGACGAAGACCCGGCCCGGGTCGGTGCCGTAGTTGTTCCTGGCGTAGTCGACCATCTGCTTGATCGACAGCGCCTCGCCGGAGCCCCGCGTGATGTCCTGCTCCACGAACCAGTTGAAGCAGCTCAGCTGCTGGTTGGCGCTGGACTGCTGCGGCACGATCAGGGCGAACCTCCACTGGTCGGCGTACTTGCGCCAGCCGGAGTTGGCGAAGTAGCCGGAGGCGTCCTGGGTGCAGCCGTGCAGCAGCACGACCGCCGGCGCTCCGGCCGGGAGGTTGTCCGGCCGGTACGCGTACATGGCGAGGTTGCCGGGGTTGGAGCCGAAGCCGGTGACCTGGGTGAGGGTGGCGGCCTGGGCGGGGGCGGCGAGGGTCACGACCGCGGTGGCGGCGAGGACCAGCCCGGCGACCGCACCGGTCAGCCGGGTGAGCAGGGACGAGGAGCGGCGCACGGGGGCCTCCTGGGGACGGGTTGTGAACTGGGTCACCCGCGAATTGCCGCGACGTTACGTCGATGTGTCGATGGTGTGACATGGGCCACGGTCACACATTCGCTGTCGGGAGGATGTGCGTCCTGACCGGCGTGTCCAGGTCCGGTTGGTAACGTCCGCTGCGTGCCGACCTCCCCGTCCCTGGCGCCCTCGCCGGCCTCGCCGCCCCGTGTCGTCCGCGACCGCCGGGCCGACCTGATCGTGGCGCTGGTCGCGCTGGCGCTCGCCGTCTGGGTGACCAGCGGGCTGTGGCGGGACCCGAACGTCCGCGCCATCACGGTCAACTCCAGCGACCAGGCGCTCTTCGAGTGGTTGCTGGCCTTCGGCGGCCACGCGGTGACCCACGGCGACGATCCGCTCTTCACCCACCTGGTCAACGTCCCGGACGGGGTGAACCTCGCGGTCAACACCTCGATCACCGTGTACGCGGTGGTCTTCGCCCCCCTGACGTACCTGATCGGGCCGCCGGCCACGTTCCTGGTGATCCTCACCCTCAACCTGGCCGCCACCGCGCTCGCCTGGTACTGGCTGTTCTCCCGGCACCTGGCCCGCAGCCCGCTCGCCGCCGCGGTCGGCGGGTTGTTCATCGGCTTCTCCCCCGGCATGGTGTCGCACGCCAACGCCCACCTGAACTGGACCGCCGGCTGGTTGGTGCCGCTGCTGGTCTGGCGGACGTTCGCCCTGCGCCGCTCCCGGCGCCCGCTGCGCGACGGCGCGATCCTCGGCGCGCTCGTCGCCGTCGCCTTCTCCATCGCCGCCGAGGGGCTCTTCTTCACCGCGCTGGCGCTCGGCGTCTTCGTGGCCGTCTGGGCGCTGCACCCGGCCCACCGCGCCGAGGCCCGGGCGGTGCTGCCGACCTTCCTGCGCGGGCTCGGGGTGACCGCCGTGGTCGCCGGGGTGCTGCTGGCGTACCCGCTCTGGCTGCACTTCGCCGGCCCGCAGCGCTTCCACGGCACCGGCTTCGACGCGGTCATCCACTCCGAGGACGTCGTCGCGTTCGGGGCGTACCCGCGCCGCTCGCTGGCCGGCGAGGTGGGGCTGGGCACCCGGCTGGCGCCGAACCCGACCGAGGAGAACTCGTTCTTCGGGATCCCGCTGCTGCTGCTCGTCGTCGCCTGCTTCGTGGCGCTGTGGCGCCGGGCCGACGCGGGCCGGCGGGCGACGCTCTGGGCGCTGGGCGTGACCGCCGTGGTCTTCACCGTGCTCTCCTTCGGCCCCGAGGCCAAGGTCGACGGGCACCGCGCCGACCTGCCGATGCCGTTCGACCTGCTCGGGCACCTGCCGGTGATGAACGCCGCCCTGCCCGCCCGGCTGGCGCTGGTGGTGGCGCCGGTGATCGGGGTGCTGCTCGCGTACACCGTCGACCGGCTGCGGGCCGAGCCGCCCCGGCGCCGCCCGGCGCGGCTGGCCTGGTGGGCCGGGTTCGCGGTGGCGCTGGTGCCGCTGCTGCCGACCCCGCTGCTGACCATCGAACGCGAGCCGATCCCGCGCTTCATCACCGCCGGCACCTGGCGCGAGTACGTCTCCCCGGGCGGGGTGCTGACCCCCGTGCCGCTGACCCTCGACGTCTATCCCGACGGGCAGCGCTGGCAGGCGTACGCGCTGGCGCACCGGCAGGGCGAGTTCGCCATCCCCTCCGGCTTCTTCCTCGGCCCGGGCGGCCCGGACGGCCGGGGGCGGATCGGCCCGCCGCCGCGCCCGTTCAGCGCCATGCTCGACGAGGCCGGTCGGAGCGGGCTGGTGCCGATCATCACCGAGGGCAGCATCCAGGAGGCCCACGCCGACCTGCGGCACTGGCGGATCGAGACGGTGGTGCTGGCCGACGAGGTGCACGGGGCGAAGTGGCCGGTCGACGAGGAGGCGGTCCGCCGCACCGTGACCGCGTTGCTCGGCCCGCCCGAGCGGGTGGACGACGTCTGGCTGTGGCGGGTCCCGCAGGGATGAACGCCGTGGTGCCGTGGTGAGCCGCGTCACCGCAGGTGACCGGCCGGTACGGGTCTAGGCTTGGCGCGTGAGCACGACGACTTCCGGCCTCACGGCCGTCCGCGCCGGTCTCCTCGACTACCAGGCCGCCTGGGACGAGCAGCGCCGGCTGCACGAATCGGTGGTGGCCGGCGAGCGGGGCGACACGGTGCTGCTGCTGGAGCACCCGAGCGTCTACACCGCCGGCAAGCGCACCGAGCCGTGGGACCGGCCCATGGACGGCACGCCGGTGGTCGACGTCGACCGGGGCGGCAAGATCACCTGGCACGGCCCGGGGCAGCTCGTGGGCTACCCGATCGTGCGGCTGCCCGACCCGGTGGACGTGGTCGCCTACGTACGCCGCACCGAGCAGCTGCTGATCGACGTCTGCGCCGAGTTCGGGCTGGCCGCCGGCCGGGTCGACGGGCGCAGCGGGGTCTGGGTGCCGGAGGACGACCGGGGCCCGGCCCGCAAGGTGGCCGCCATCGGCATCCGGGTCGCCCGCGGGGTCACCCTGCACGGCTTCTCGATCAACTGCGACTGCGACCTGGGCCACTTCGACCGGATCGTGCCCTGCGGCATCCGCGACGCCGGCGTCACCTCGCTCACCGCCGAGCTGGGCCGCCCGGTCACCGTGGCCGACGTGCTGCCGGTGGTCGAGCGCCACCTGCCGGCCCTCGTCGCGGCCTGACCTCCGCCCGTGCGGATCGATCTCGTCACCGTCGTCGTCGCCGAGTACGACCCGGCCATCGACTTCTTCACCGAGGTGCTCGGCTTCGACCTGGTCGAGGACTCGCCGTCGCTGACCAACGACGGCCGCCCGAAGCGCTGGGTCGTCGTCCGACCGCCCGGCGCGCAGACCGGGCTGCTGCTGGCCCGCGCCGACGGCGAGCGGCAGGCGCAGGCCGTCGGCGACCAGGTCGCCGGCCGGGTCGGCTTCTTCCTCCAGGTCGACGACTTCGACGCCACCTACCGCCGGATGGTCGAGGCGCGCGTCGAGTTCGTGCGGCCGCCGCGCACCGAGCCGTACGGCCGGGTGGCGGTCTTCCGCGACATCGCCGGCAACCTCTGGGATCTCCTCGGCCCGGCCTGACCGGCAGCGGGACGCACCCCCGCTCACGCTGCCCCGGCCCGGCCTGACCGCCGACGGGCACCGGGCACCCGCCCACGCCCGGCGGTCAGACCTGACCGGCCGGTTCGGGCGGGTGCTCCGGCGCACCGCCGCGGCGCCGGAGCCAGGGCTGGCACAGGACGACGGCCCCGCCGATGGCGGCGCCGATCACCGTCTCGACGCCCCGGTCGAAGAGCAGCGACCCCACCGGGCGGGCCGCCGCGAGCTGGCCCATCAGCAGGGCCATCGGCGTGATGAACAGCAGCGCCAGCCCGTAGTTGCGCCCCACCAGCAGCTCGGTGACGATCTGGAGCGCCGCCACCACCAGGACGGTGGCGACCGGCGGGAACCCCGGCGCGAGCAGGGCCGCGCTGGTCAGCAGCCCGAGCAGGGTGCCGACGATCCGGTGCCCGGCGCGCACCAGCTGGGCGGTGACGCCCTGGGCGCTGAGCGGCGCCACCGCCGCCACCATCGCCCAGTACGGGTGCCCGATCCCGATAGCCGTCGCCGCGCCGCCGGCCAGCACCACGGCGACGGCGTAGCGGACCGGCTCCCAGGTCCACACGTGGCGCAGCCGCGCGGGACGGCTCCGCCGCCGCCGCAGGACGCTGCCGACGGCGCCGACGAGCAGCGCGAACAGGCTGCTGAGCCCGGCCACGGCCGCCGCGGTCGGCACGTCGGAGACGGCGTGCGGCACCGACGCCGCGGCGCCGAAACCGAAGACGAGGAAGAGCGGTCCCGGCGGGTGCCAGTCCTGCGCGGCGGCGAGCACGGCTCCCGCCGCCGCGACGGCCGCCGCGGCCGGCACCGCGACCCACGCCCGCGACTCCAGGGAGCCGACCAGCACCCCGAGGACCACCGACACCGTGAGGGCCGCCCCGGCGCTCGCCTGCATCGCCGCCCGGGACAGGTGCACGTGGTTGCGCCCGTAGAGCGAGGTGAACGCGCCGAACGCGGCGTACAGGGACCAGTCCGGGTGGCCGGCCGCCAGCACCGCGAGCAGCGGCACGAGGACGCTGACGCCGGCCCGCAGCGCGACCCGGTGGGCGCCGTGTGCCTCGCGGAGGTGCAGCAGGTCGCGCAGCGTCGCCCGGAACCGCTCGCCCATCACCCCCACCGCACCCCCGCTCCTTCATATACCGCTACGGGGTGAGCCGGTGCAGGTCGCGGGGGAAGGCGGTCACCTCCCGGACGTTGGCCGCGCCGGTCAGCCGGGCCACGAAGCGCTCCAGCCCGATGGCGAAACCGCCGTGCGGCGGCATCCCGTGCCGGAACGCGTCGACGTAGCCGGCGTACGGCTCGACGGGCTCGCGGCGGGCCGCGAGCGCCGCCAGGTAGTCGGCGTGCCGGTGCAGCCGCTGCCCTCCCGTCACCAGCTCCAGCCCCCGGAACAGCAGGTCGAACCCGTTGGAGTACGCGGGCCGCGCCGGGTCGGGATGGGTGTAGAAGGGCCGCTTCGCCATCGGGTAGCCGGTGACGAAGAGGAACTCGGAGCCGTGCTCCCGCCGCGCCCACTCCCCCAGCGCCCGCTCGTGCGCGGGGGCGAGGTCCGGCTCGTCGGCCGGCGCGCCGGCGATCTCCAGGGCCTCGGTGAAGTGCACGGCGGGGATCTCCGCCGGCACCTCGGGGGCCTCGACGCCGAGCGTGGCGAGCGCGGCGCCGGCCCGCCCGCGTACCGCGTCGAGCATGCCGGCCACGGTGTGCCGCAGCACGGCCATCACGTCCCGGTGGTCGGTGACGAAGCCGAGCTCGGCGTCGAGCGAGGTGTACTGCGCCAGGTGCCGCACCGTGTCGTGCGGCTCCGCCCGGAACACCGGCCCGACCTCGTAGACCCGCTCGAAGACGCCCACCATGAGCTGCTTGTAGAACTGCGGCGACTGGGCCAGGTACGCGGGCCGGCCGAACCAGTCCAACGCGAACACGTTCGCCCCGCTCTCGGTGGACGAGCCGACCACCTTCGGCGTGTGGATCTCCACGAAGTCGCGGGCGTCGAGCGCGGCGCGGAAGCCGGCCACCGCCGCCGCCGAGACCCGCAGCGCCGCCGAACGGGTCGGGTGGCGCAGCGCCACGGGCGCGTGGTCGAGCTGGGTGGGCAGGCTCGCGGTCAGCGCCGGCCGGTAGAGGTCGAACGGCGGCGGCACGGCGGGCGGGCCGAGCGGTCGTACGGTCGGCTCGGCGACCTCGACCCCGGCGGGAGCGGTCGGGTTCGCGACCACCGTGCCGGTGACCTCGACGACGGTCTCCTCGGTCAGTTTCTCCAGGTCCGAGCGGACGGCCGGGTCGGCGACCACCACCTGGGCGAGGCCGGCCGCGTCCCGGACGATCAGGAACGCCACCGACTTGAGCAGCCGGCGGCGGTGCACCCAGCCGGCGATCCGGACGGTTGCGCCGACATGGGCGGAGAGCTGGTGGGAAAGGATGCGTTGCACGGCGGTTACCTCCTCGATCAATCGCAACGCGATCCCCGGGAGGTGTGGGCGAGCGGGAACCTCGCGGTGCCACCACACCTTCGCCCCCGCTGACGGGGGCCTCGTTCGTCGCCTTTTCACCGGGGCCAGCCGGGCGGGGTCTACTTGGCGCGCACACGCCGTTCTTCCCGCAGCTCGGGAGGGTCTTCGCGGTCCGGCGCCAGACCGCCTCACAGCAACCGGCGGCTCTCTCGGCTGGCGGATCGGGCCGCTACTCGGCTCCGTCACAGCTCTGCCGGGAACCGTAGCACCCCGCCGACGCCTGCTGTGACGCGATTTTCCCGCCTCCGGTGTCCGGCGTCACAAGGCTTCCGGCGTGACGCCGGTCGCCCGCGGTACATCGACGGCGGCCGTCGGGCGTAGGCTCGGTTTTGTGACGATCGAGCACTCCGCGCCGACGACCGGCCAGGTAGCGCGCCCCGCGACGCCCGCCCCCGAGGGGCGGCGTCTGCTCCGCATCGAGGCGCGCAACGCCGAGACGCCGATCGAGCGCAAACCGCCGTGGATCAAGGTCAAGGCCAAGATGGGACCGGAGTACACCCAGCTGCGCGGGCTCGTCTCGCGCGAGGGGCTGCACACCGTCTGCCAGGAGGCCGGCTGCCCCAACATCTACGAGTGCTGGGAGGACCGGGAGGCCACCTTCCTCATCGGTGGCGACCAGTGCACCCGGCGCTGCGACTTCTGCCAGATCGACACCGGCAAGCCGGCCGAGTTCGACGCCGACGAGCCGCGCCGGGTGGCCGAGTCGGTGGTCTCGATGGGCCTGCGCTACGCGACCATCACCGGCGTGGCCCGGGACGACCTGCCCGACGGCGGCGCCTGGCTCTACGCCGAGACCGTCCGGCAGATCCACGCCCTCCAGCCCGGCTGCGGCGTGGAGCTGCTGATCCCCGACTTCAACGCGGTCCCCGAGCAGCTCGCCGAGGTCTTCGGCGCCCGGCCGGAGGTGCTCGCGCACAACGTGGAGACCGTGCCGCGGATCTTCAAGCGGATCCGGCCGGCGTTCCGCTACGAGCGCTCGCTGGACGTGATCCGGCAGGCCCGCGCCGACGGGCTGGTCACCAAGTCCAACCTGATCCTGGGCATGGGCGAGGAACGCGCCGAGGTCTCCCAGGCGCTGCGTGACCTGCACGACGCCGGCTGCGAGCTGATCACCATCACGCAGTACCTGCGCCCCACGCCGCGGCACCACCCGGTCACCCGCTGGGTGAAGCCGGAGGAGTTCGTCGAGCTGCGCGAGGAGGCCGAGGAGATCGGCTTCGCGGGCGTGATGAGCGGGCCGCTGGTGCGCTCGTCGTACCGGGCCGGCCGGCTCTACCGGCAGGCGCTGGAGGCCCGCGAGGGCACCCAGGTCACCGCGGGCTGACCCACCCCGGCCGGCGCGCCGGCACCGCCGTACGTCGCGGCGAGCCTCCGCCCCTCGGGCGACCCTCGATCGAGGGTCAGCGGGGGGCGGTGGGCTCGCCGAGCAGGCCGAGGCGGTGGGCCAGCGCGGCGGCCTCCACGCGGTTGCTCACGTCGAGCTTGGCGATGATCCGGGAGACGTGCACGCTGGCCGTCTTCGGCGAGATGAAGAGCTGCTCGGCGATCCGGCTGTTGCTGTGCCCCTCCGCGACCAGGCGCAGCACCTCCCGCTCGCGCAGGGTGAGCAGGTCCGCGCCGGGGCGGCCCCGGGTGGCCCCGCGCAGGCCGACCCGGCGGGCCAGCGTGGCGGCCTGCTCCGCGAGCGGCGCCGCGCCGAGCCGGTCGGCGATCGCGGCGGCCTCGCCGACCGCCGCCGCCACCTCGTCCCGCTCCCCCGCCGCGGCCGCCGCCTCGGCGAGCGCCAGCAGCGCGCGTCCGAGCGGGTACGGCTGCCCGTCCGCCCGCCACGCCGCGACCGCCGCCCGCCACGCCGCAAGCGCCTGGTCGCCGGCAGCCAGGAGGGCGCCCACCTGGGCGGCGTGCGCCCGCTCGGCCGGGCAGCGGGCCGGCAGGCCGGCGGCGAACGCGGACACCGCGGCGGCCAGGTCGGGGTCGCCGGCCCGGGCGGCCGTGCGGGCGACGGCGCT
>NZ_JBFAVI010000229.1:0-8889 GCF_040679695.1 Micromonospora sp. NPDC052213 | reverse complement strand
CCACCCGCTCCGGGCGGTCAGGCTTGATCCCTTCGCGGGCGGGCTCCCCGGAAACCCCTGCCGTCGCACTGTCCGCGGTCCGGCGCCCTCTTACACCACCTGCACCGTTACCGGTCTCGTCAGGTGACCCGCTGAACTACTCGGGTGGTGAGGCGACCAGTTCGACCTCGTACCCCTGGTTGTCGGTCAGGTAGGCGGCGTAGGTGTCCGGGCCGCCGGCGCGGGGATGGCGGTCCGGGAAGAGCAGCGTCCAGCCGTGTGCCGGCGCCGCCGCGACCAGCCGGTCCACCGCGGCGGGCGGGCCGGCGTGGAAGGCCAGGTGGTTGAGGCCCGGGGTGAGCCGGTCGTGCCGCCGCCCGCGCAACGCCGGTGACTGCTCCATCACCAGGTACGTCGGGCCGAGCCGCCAGGAGCGGCCGGCCGGCCACTCCTGGAACGGCGTCCAGCCCAGCTCGCCGAGCAGCCAACCCCACCCGCGGACGGCGGCGGCCAGGTCGGGCACCCAGACCTCGACGTGGTGCAGCGCGCCCACCGGGGTATCCGGCGGGAGGGGATGCTGCGCGGTCAGCGCCTACCGCCCGGCACCCATAGCACATCTCCGCCCGGATTGGCCGTTCTTGCCAGGATGAACAGCAGGTCAGAGAGCCGGTTGAGATACTTTGCCGGGAGCGAGCTGGTCCGCTCAGGGTCGTGCGCGACCAGGGCCCACGCCGCCCGCTCGGCGCGTCGGGCGACCGTCCGCGCCACGTGCAGCAGCGCCGCGCCCGCGGTGCCGCCGGGGAGGATGAAGGAGTCGAGCTTGCTCAGGCGTGCGTTGTACTCGTCGCACCAACCCTCGATGCGCTCGACGTACTCCTCGGTGACCCGCAGCGGCGGGTACTTCGGATCCGGTTCCACCGGGGTGGCCAGGTCGGCGCCCACGTCGAACATGTCGTTCTGGATCGACGCCAGGACGCCTCGCAGCTCGTCGTCGAGTTGCCCCAGCGCGAGCGCCACGCCGATCGCGGCGTTGCACTCGTCGACGTCCGCGTACGCGGCGATGCGCGGATCGGTCTTCGGCACCTGTTCGTTGTTGCTCAGCCTGGTCATGCCGGCGTCGCCGGCCTTGGTGTAGATGCGCGTGAGGTGGACGGCCATGACGCACAGCCTACGGATACCGGACCTGACGATCCCGGTGCGCCCGGGCGCACTGCGGCCGGGCGGGGTGGGCCCCGGGGACGCCGGTGACCCGGCGGTCAACGACGTCGACGTCATCCGGGTGCGCGGCGACGCCCGCCTGGCCGGCACGGTGCACGTCGTCGGCGCGAAGAACTCGGCGCTGAAGCTGATGGCCGCCGCGCTGCTCGCCCCGGGACGCAGCGTGATCACCAACGTCCCGCGGATCACCGACATCGCGATCATGGGCGAGGTGCTCCGCCGGCTCGGCTGCGGCATCCGCTTCGACGCCGACGACCCGGTCGACCCGATGGTCGCGCACGGCGGGGTGGCCCGGTCCCGGTCGGTCGTCATCGACGTGCCCGAACAGCCCGGCACCGAGGCCGACTACGACCTCGTCCGCCGGCTGCGCGCCTCCATCTGCGTGCTCGGCCCGCTGTTGGCCCGCCTGGGGTACGTGCGGGTGGCCCACCCCGGCGGGGACGCCATCGGCTCGCGGGGGCTGGACATGCACATCTCCGGGCTGACCCGGATGGGCGCGGAGATCTCGGGCGAGCACGGCTTCGTGATCGCCTCGGCGCCGCACGGGTTGCACGGCGCGGAGATCATGCTCGACTTCCCCAGCGTCGGGGCGACGGAGAACCTGGTCATGGCGGCGGTGCTGGCCCGCGGGGCCAGCGTCATCGACAACGCGGCCCGCGAGCCGGAGATCGTCGACATCTGCACCATGCTCAACCAGATGGGCGCGCGGATCTCCGGCGCCGGCACGTCGACGCTGCACATCGAGGGGGTGCCAGGGCTGCGGCCGGTGCGGCACGCCACGGTGGGGGACCGGATCGTGGCCGGCACCTGGGCCTTCGGCGCGGCGATGACCCGGGGGGACGTCACCGTGACCGGGGTGGAGCCGGGGTTCCTGGAGGTCGCGCTCGACAAGCTGGTCTCCGCCGGCGGCCTGGTGGAGACGAGGGGCGACGCGTTCCGGGTCCGGATGGACGACCGGCCGAAGGCGGTGGACGTGGTCACCCTGCCGTACCCGGGCTTCGCCACCGACCTGCTGCCGATGGCGATCGGCCTGGCGGCGGTCAGCGACGGCGCGTCCCTGATCACCGAGAACATCTTCGACGGCCGCTTCATGTTCGCCAACGAGATGATGCGGCTGGGCGCGGACATCAAGACCGACGGGCACCACGCGGTGGTACGCGGCCGCGAGCGGCTCTCCGGCGCCCCGGTACGCGCCACCGACATCCGGGCCGGCGCGGGGCTGATCATCGCCGGGCTCTGCGCCGAGGGGGTCACCGAGGTCTCCCACGTGCACCACGTGGACCGGGGCTACCCGGACTTCGCGGCGGACCTGCGGGCCCTCGGCGTCGAGGTGGAGCCGGGCACCGCGCCGGAGGAGCCGGACCTTACCATCTGAAGGGCCCCGCCGCTGCCGTCCGCCGCCCGGGCGACACGCCTTAGCATCCGTTCAGGCGTGCCGACTAGGGTGCTGGCAGACACTCATTCAGGCGAGGGAGAAGCAGATGGCGGGTCGACTCGCGGTCGTCGGGGCCGGGCTGATGGGCTCGGGCATCGCCCAGGTGGCGGCGCAGGCGGGCTGGCAGGTGACGCTGCGGGACCTGGACGACGCGGCCACCAAGCGGGGCGTGGACGGCATCCGGAAGTCGCTGGAGAGGTTCGCCGAGAAGGGGAAGATCGAGGCGTCCGACGTCGAGGCGACGCTCGGCCGGATCACCCCGACCACCGACCTGGAGGCGGCGGCGGACGCGGACATCGTCGTCGAGGCGGTCTTCGAGAAGATCGAGATCAAGCACGAGGTGTTCCGGGCGCTGGACAAGATCTGCCGGCCCGACGCGATCCTGGCGACCAACACCTCGGCCATCCCGGTGACCCAGATCGCCACGGCGACCGAGCGGCCGGAGGCCGTCGTCGGCACCCACTTCTTCTCACCGGTGCCGATGATGAAGCTCTGCGAGCTGGTGCGTGGCTACAAGACCAGCGACGAGACCCTGGCGGCGGCGAAGGCGTTCGCCGAGGGGATCGGCAAGACCGTCGTGGTGGTCAACCGGGACATCGCCGGCTTCGTCACCACCCGGCTGATCAGCGCGCTCGCCATGGAGGCGGTCAAGCTGGTCGAGTCCGGCGTGGTCTCCGCCGAGGACCTGGACACCGCCTGCAAGCTCGGCTTCGGCCACGCCATGGGCCCGCTGGCGACGATCGACCTGACCGGCGTGGACGTGCTGCTCAACGCCACGAAGAACATCTACACCGACACCGCGGACGAGAAGTTCTTCCCGCCGGAGCTGCTCCAGCGCATGGCCACCGCCGGCGACCTCGGCCGCAAGTCCGGCAAGGGCTTCTACACGTACTGAGCGCGGACGCGGCGGGGCCGGGCACCACGGGTGGCCGCCCCCGCCGCGTCTCAGCCGTCGCGCCGGGTCGTCCAGCGGAAGGTGGTCAGGCAGAGCACCAGCCCGATGACGCACCAGGCGGCCAGCACCAGGGCCACGCGGGTCAGCTCGAAGGAGCCCGCCGGCTCGCGGGCGCCGAACGCCTCCGGCAGGAAGACCGAGCGCAGGCCCTGGCACATCCACTTCAGCGGGAAGAGCGCCGCCACCTGCTGCATCCAGCTCGGCAGCTCGGTGAAGACGAAGAACACGCCGGAGATGAACTGGAGCACCAGCGCGACCGGGGTGACGACGGCCGAGCCGCTGCGGGCGGTGCGGGCCAGCGACGAGATGGCGATGCCGCACAGCGTGCAGGCGGTGACGCCGAGCACCGACACCCAGCCGAAGGTGAGCCACTTCGCGGCGGTGCCGGGCAGCTCCAGGTCGAACAGCGCCACCGAGACGGCGAGCAGCAGCACGGTCTCCGCGATGCCGATGGCGACGACCATCAGGACCTTGCCGGCGAACCAGACCCACTTCGGCATCGGCGTGCCCCGGTAGCGCTTCAGCACCCCCCGGTCCCGCTCGATCGGGATCCAGATGCCGAGGTTCTGGAAGCTGACGGTCATCAGGCCGGTGGCGATCATGCCGGTGATGAAGTACTGGGTGTAGCTGACCCCGGGCGCGATCCGGTCGTCGAAGATCGCCGCGAAGATCACGATCATGATGACCGGGAAGCCCATCGTGAAGACGACGGACTCCCGACTGCGCAGGAACTGGGTGATCTCCAGCCGGCCCTGCCGCAGGCCGAGGGCGACCGGACCGGGCCGTCGGGCCGGGGCCGTGGCGGCCGGTGGGGCGGGCTTCGTCGTGGTGGTCATCGGTGTCCGATCATCCGCAGGTAGACGTCCTCCAGGGTCGGCCGGGTCACCGTGAGGCCGGGGACCTCGCCGCCGAAGCGCGCGGCCAGCTCGGCCACCAGCGCCGTCGGCGTCGCGCTCTCCGCCGTCTCCAGCGCCCCCTCCGGCGTACGCCAGGAGACCGTCGCGAGGGCCGCCTGCCGGTCGCCCAGCCGGTCGGGTGCGGCGACCTCGACCAGGCGTCCGCCGGCGATCACGCCGACCCGGTCGGCCAACGCCTCGGCCTCGTCGAGGTAGTGGGTGGTCAGCACGATGGTGGTGCCGGCGGCGGCCAGGTCCCGGATCAGCTCCCAGAACTCCCGGCGCGCCTCCGGGTCGAAGCCGGTGGTCGGCTCGTCCAGGAAGAGCAGCTCGGGTCGGCCGACGATGCCGAGCGCCACGTCGAGCCGGCGCTTCTGCCCGCCGGAGAGGGTGTGCGTACGCGCCCTCGCCTTGCCGGCCAGCCCCACCCGCTCGATGACCTTGTCCGGGTCGTCCGCCCCGGCGTAGAAGCCGGCGAAGTGGCGCACCACTTCCGCGACGGTCAGCTCGTCGAACTCGCCCGTGCCCTGGAGCACGATGCCCACCCGGGAACGCCAGTCGGCGGCCGGCGCGGCCGGGTCGCTGCCGAGCACCGAGACCTCGCCGGCGTCGCGCCGGCGGTAGCCCTCCAGGATCTCCACGGTGGTGGTCTTGCCGGCGCCGTTGGGGCCGAGCAGGGCGAACACCTCGCCGCGGCGGACGTCCAGGTCCAGGCCCGCCACGGCGACGTTGTCGCCGTACGCCTTGCGCAGCCCCCGGACGGAGATCGCGAGCTCGTCATCCATGTCGTCAAGTGTGCGTCCTGGCCGTGGCCGCGACCCGGCCGGGGTGTGGCGGTCCGGCCCATGCCGGGAGCTTCGCACCCGGGCGTCCGCTCCATGGAGCTGTGTGGTTTTCCACAGCGCCGGTGACTGAACGGTAACTTAGACTCCCGCCATGGACGAGAAGGCTCTCCCGGGTCGGCTGCCCGAGCGCGACCGCCCGTGGGTGATGCGCACGTACGCCGGGCACAGCTCGGCCGCCGCGACGAACGCGCTCTTCCGCCGCAATCTGGCGAAGGGGCAGACCGGCCTGTCGGTCGCCTTCGATCTGCCGACGCAGACCGGCTACGACCCCGACCACGAACTCGCCGCCGGTGAGGTCGGCCGGGTGGGCGTCCCGGTGGCGCACCTCGGCGACATGCGGGCCCTCTTCACGGGCATCCCGCTGGCCGAGATGAACACGTCCATGACCATCAACGCGCCCGCGATGTGGCTGCTCGCCCTCTACGGCACGGTCGGCGCGGAGCAGGGGGCCGAGCTGGCACGCTGCGCCGGCACCACGCAGAACGACATCATCAAGGAGTACCTCTCCCGGGGCACCTACATCTTCCCGCCGGCGGCGTCGCTGCGGCTCACGGCCGACGTCATCGCGTACACGCTGCGGGAGATGCCCCGGTGGAACCCGGTGAACATCTGCTCGTACCACCTCCAGGAGGCCGGCGCGACGCCGGTGCAGGAGGTCGGCTTCGCGCTCTCCACCGCCGTCGCGGTGCTCGACGCGGTCCGCGACTCGGGCCAGGTGCCCGCCGAGCGGATGGGCGACGTGGTGCAGCGGGTCTCCTTCTTCGTCAACGCCGGCGTGCGCTTCGTCGAGGAGATCGCCAAGATGCGGGCCTTCGGCGCGCTCTGGGACGAGATCACCCGCGAGCGCTACGGGGTGGCGAACCCGAAGCAGCGCCGGTTCCGCTACGGCGTGCAGGTCAACTCGCTGGGCCTGACCGAGGCGCAGCCGGAGAACAACATCCAGCGCATCGTGCTGGAGATGCTCGGCGTGACCCTGTCCCGGGACGCCCGGGCCCGCGCCGTCCAGCTGCCCGCCTGGAACGAGGCCCTCGGCCTGCCGCGGCCGTGGGACCAGCAGTGGTCGCTGCGCATGCAGCAGGTGCTCGCGTACGAGTCGGACCTGCTGGAGTACCCGGACCTCTTCGAGGGCTCGCACGTGATGACCGCGCTGGTCGACGAGATCGTCGCCGGGGCACGGGTCGAGCTGGAGAAGGTGCTGGAGATGGGCGGCGTGGTGGCCGCCGTGGAGACCGGCTACCTCAAGAGCGCGCTGGTCGCCTCGCTGGCCGAACGGCGGCGCCGGATGGAGGCGGGCACCGACGTGGTGGTCGGGGTCAACCGGTTCGCCGAGACCGAGCCGTCGCCGCTGACCGCGGCCGGTGCCGAGGCCGTCGAACAGGTCGACCCGGCGGTGGAGGCGGCCGCCGTGGCCTCCGTACGCGAATGGCGGGCCGGGCGGGACGCGGCGGCCGTGGACGCGGCGCTGGCCCGGCTGCGTGCGGACGCCGCGACCACCACGAACCTGATGCCGGCGACGCTGGAGTGCGTGCGGGCCGGCGTGACCACCGGCGAGTGGGCCGGCGCGCTGCGGCAGGTCTTCGGCGAGTACCGCGCCCCCACCGGCCTGGCGGGCGCCGCCGGGGCCGGCGGGGACGCCACCCTGGCCGCCGTCCGCGAGCGGGTCGCCGCCACGGCCCGCGAGTTGGGCAGCGGCCGGCTGCGGCTGCTGGTCGGCAAGCCCGGCCTGGACGGGCACTCCAACGGCGCGGAGCAGATCGCGGTACGCGCCCGCGACGCCGGCTTCGAGGTGGTGTACCAGGGCATCCGGCTGACCGCCGGGCAGATCGTCGCCGCCGCCGTCGAGGAGGACGTGGACCTGGTCGGCCTGTCGGTGCTCTCCGGCTCGCACCTGGCCGCGGTGCCGGCGGTGCTGGACGGGCTGCGCGCGGCCGGCCGGCCGGACCTGCCCGTGGTGGTCGGCGGGATCATCCCGGCCGGCGACGCCGCGCAGCTCCGGGCCGCCGGGGTGGCCCGGGTCTTCACGCCGAAGGACTTCGCCCTCACCGGCATCATCGACGACCTGGTCACCGTCGTTCGCGAGGCCAACGGCCTGAGCTGAGGGAAGGGCGGTCAGCGGGTGATGTAGGTCATGCAGTCGGCCATGTCGTTGTCCGGACCGACCTTGATCGCCGGCGCGTGGCACTCCAACTGGTCGTTGTGTCGGCAGTCGGCCCGCTGGCAGGCGCCGACCTGCGCGATGAGGCCGTCCACGCCGGCCCGGACGGCGGGCATCTCGATGAACGTGTGGCAGTGCGCGTGGTCCATGCTGCCGATCGTGATGGCGAAGGCGTGGCAGTCGCCGGTGTGGTTGTACGCGCAGGCCGAAACGACACACTCCTGGACGCGGGGCATCTCCATCGCTGCGGTCATGCCGACCTCCTTTAGACTCTTGCCCCGATTTTAGGCTTTTGGTGGGGTCTAGCGAGGCGGATTCAGCTCTGCCCGAGCACCTCCGACAGCGGCGCCGGCTCCAGGCCGCGCTCGGCCAGCCCCGCCAGGATGTGTGGCAGCGCCTCGTCCGTCATCGGCGCGTTCGCCTCCGTCACGTGCAGGACGATCACCGACCCGGGGCGCACCCCGTCCAGCGCCGCCCGCACGACCGGCCGCCACGACTTCGCGAACGGATCGCCGCTCACCACGTCTCCGTCGACCACGGTCACCCCCAGCGGCGCCAGCGCGTCCAGCGCCTTCCGGTCGTGGCACAGCCCCGGAAAGCGGAAGTACCGGGTCTGCCGCCCGCCGTACGCGGCCACCACGTCGAACGTCCGCGCCACGTCGGCCGTCATCTCCCGCTCCGGGATGCGGGGCAGGCCGTAGCAGTCCGGGGTGAAGGCCAGGTGCCCGTACGTGTGGTTGGCCAGCTCGAAGCGCGGGTTCGCGGCGAGCCGCCGGGTCACCGCCGGGTACTGCTCGACCCACTTGCCGGTCAGGAAGAACGTGGCCGGCACCCGCTCCCGCTCCAGCAGGTCGATGATCTTCATGTTCGCGTACGACCGCACCGCGCCGCTGCGCAACTGGTACCGCATCGCGTCCGTCATGTCCGCGTCGAAGGTGAGCGCCACCTTGTTCCCCACACGCGGCCCGTGGTCGACGACGGGCGGCCTCGTGCCGGGCGGGGTCGCGCCCGGGGTCGCCCGGGCGGGCGCGGCCGTGCCCGAGGCCGTCGGGGCGGGCGTCGTCGGCCCCGACGACGGGGACGGTGGCTGCGCCGCGGAGATCGGGACGATGCCGGCGGCCGTCGGGGTGCGGAGGGGGCCCGGGCCGGCGAGGAGCGCCGCGGCGGCGATCACGGCGGCGATGGTGGCGGCGGCGAGCGGAAGGCGAGGGGTCTTCACGGGCACCGGGAGATGATGTCAGCGCTTCGTGTTCTCCGTGTGCCGGGCGTGGGGTGGTGTGCGGTCTTGGTTTGGGTGGGCTGCTGTGCGGTCGCGGTGGGGTTGTTGGGTTGCGGTGCGTGGTGGTGGGGGTGTGGCCCGCCGTGCCCGGCTCCGGGCGGTCAGGCTTGATCCCTGCGCCGGGCAC
>NZ_JBFAVI010000228.1:0-8948 GCF_040679695.1 Micromonospora sp. NPDC052213 | reverse complement strand
CGGCGGCCAGCTCGTCGAGGACGGCGTTGTCCGCCGCCACCAGCCGGGCCGTCCGGGCCATCGCGGATGACCCGGGCCGGGCCCACCCGGCGGATCCCCCGCGCCCGACGGACACCGGCCGCCGGCCGTGCCGCCCCGTGGTGGACCGGCTCGCGGATCCGCTGCCGCGTTCCCCGCGCGCCGCCGCCGAGCCGCCCCGGCCGTCGACTGACCCGGTCTACAGCACGTTCCGCCACAGCAGGACCAGGCCGAAGACCGCCCCGAACGTGACGATCACGGCCTTGAGAGGGGCACCGGGGAGCCTGCGGAGCAGCCGCGCCCCGACATAGCCGCCGACGACGGTCGCCGGGACCAGGATGGCCACCCCTGCCCAGTTGACGGTGCCGAAGAAGACGTAGAGCGCCACCGCCGTAAACGAGATGACGGCCGACAGCAGGTTCTTCAGGGCGACCGTCCTGGTGAGCGGCTCGTGTTGCAGGAGAGCCAGGCTGGCGACCAGCACGATGCCGAACCCCGCGCCGATGTAGCCGCCGTAGACCCCGCCCAGGGCCACCAACACCTGCAGCGTCGCCGGGTGTTTCTGTCGGCCACGCAGCGCGGAGCGCCTGACCAGCTCGTTCAGGCGGCCCTGGAGGCCGAGGACGGCGGAGGCGGCGAGCACCAGGAACGGCACGATCGTGTCGAAGACGCGGCTGGGCGTCAGCAGCAGCAGCGCCGACCCGGCGACCCCGCCGAGCACGGCGGCGGGGAGGATCCGCCTGACGTCTCGCCGGGGTGGCAGATCCCGGTAACCGCCCACGACGCTGGCCACGTTCCCCGGGAACACCGCGACCGTGCTGGTCAGCTTGGCGGTCAGCGGCGGTATGCCGGTGCCGAGCAGCGCCGAGAAGGCGATGAGGGAGCCGCCGCCCGCGACCGCGTTGAAGGCGCCCGTGGCGACACCGGCGGCGAGGAGCAGCGTTGCCTCGATGGGATCCATCGAGTCCCAGGCTAGTGGCGTCGCCCGCCGGCCGGGCCAGGGTCCGTCGGCCCGGGCCGGGCCGGCGCGCCGCGACGCGGACGGCCTGACGGTGGCCGGCGGTGTGGCGGCGTCGGGGACGCCGGGGTGGCGGCAGCGGCGGTCGGCGGCGGGGGAATTCACCTCTTCCGGGTGAGGCGGAAGCCGCGATTCGCGGGAATGGTGGCCCCTGAGGAGGTGGCGCGATGGGGAATGCCACCCAGGATTTCTTCCGCAGCCTGGCGCAGCGTGGACACGACCGCCGCCTGACGGCGATCGACGAGGGCAGTGTCCGCTTCGACATCAGCCGGGACGGGCGGGTCGACCGCTGGCTCGTCTCCATCGACAAGGGCGACATCACGGTCTCGGAGCAGGCGACCGGCGGGGACGCGGTCGTCCAGGCGGACGGGGCGGTGTTCGACCGGATCGCCAGCGGCGAGGCGTACTTCCTGACCACCGTCCTGCGCGGCGAGGCGACCGTGGCGGGCAGCCCCCGGCTCTTCGCGAGCCTCCGTAGGTTGTTCCCGCCGCCACCCAGGTCGGCGGGGACGGAGCACCGAGGAGGTGACCATGAGTGAGAACCAGGTGGGCATCCTGGACGGCACCACCTTCATGGTGTGTAACCGCTCGGGCGACATCATCCCGTCACCCGACGCTCCCATGGGCCTGTTCGCCCACGACACCCGGCTGCTGTCGAAGTGGGTGCTGACGGTGAACGGGGAACGGCTGACCACCCTTTCCATCGACGACATCCACTATTTCGAGAACCGGTTCTTCCAGGTTCCGGGGCGTCAGGACGTCTACGTCAACAGCACCGTGGGGGTGCGTCGGCTGCACAGCCTGGACAGCGGCCTCCACGAGGACCTGACCGTCATCAACTATGCCAACGAACCGGCCGACGTGACCCTCAGGGTCGAGGCGGACGCCGACTTCGCGGACCTCTTCGAGGTCAAGGACGCGGCGGTGAGGAAGAAGGGCCGACACTACCGGCGGGTCGACGACGGGCGTCTCGTCCTCGGTTACGAACGGGAGCGGTTCCGACGGGAGACGATCATCTCCGCGTCGGCGCCGGCCGCGTGGGACGACGACGGCCTGACGTTCGAGGTCCACCTCGAACCTCGCAGCCGATGGACCGTCAGACTCAGCGCCCTGCCGGACCTTCCGATGCCCAGAGGGCTGGAACGCCTCGTGATCCCGGGGCGGGCAGCAGGCAAGGGCAGGAACAAGGAACAGGATCTCCTGGAGTGGTTGGACCACGCGCCGCGCCTGGAATCCGGCTGGGCGCCACTGAGCGGCACGTACCGGCAGAGCCTGATCGACCTGGCCGCGCTGCGCTTCAGTCCCTTCCTCGCCGAGGACAAGAGGGTCCCCGCCGCCGGCCTGCCCTGGTTCATGGCCATGTTCGGCCGGGACAGCATCTTCACCAGTCTGCAGGCGTTGCCGTTCACACCCGAACTCGCCGCCACCACCCTCCGGGTGCTCGCGCTCCGGCAGGGCAGCCGCGTCGACGACTTCCGGGAGGAGGAGCCCGGCCGGATCCTGCACGAGATGCGGTACGGCGAGATGAGCATCTTCGAGGAGACCCCGCACACGCCCTACTTCGGCAGCGCCGACTCCACTCCCCTGTTCCTCGTGCTGCTCGACGAGTACGAGCGATGGACCGGCGACGTCGACCTCGTGCGCTCGGTCGAGCACGAGGCGCGCGCGGCGATCGACTGGATCGACAACTACGCCGACCTGACGGGCATGGGCTACATCTCCTACGAGCGGCGGAACACCAGGAACGGTCTGGAGAACCAGTGTTGGAAGGACTCCTGGGACAGCATCTGTTACCGCGACGGTCGGCTGCCGGGTTTCCCCCGCGCGACCTGCGAGCTGCAGGGGTACGCGTACGACGCGAAGATGCGCACCGCACGGCTCGCCCGCACCGTCTGGAACGACCCGTCGTACGCGGACCGGCTGGAGCGGGAGGCCGCCGACCTCAGGGAGCGCTTCAACCGCGACTTCTGGGTGGCGGACGGCGAGTACATGGCGCTCGCCCTCGACGGCGACGGCCGCCAGGTGGACGCCCTGTCCTCCAACATCGGGCACCTGCTGTGGAGCGGCATCGTCGACGAGCCGAAGGCGGAAGCCCTGGTACGGCACCTGATGTCGCCCGCCCTGTTCAGCGGCTGGGGTGTCCGCACGCTGGCCGAGGGCCAGGGCCGCTACAACCCCATCGGCTACCACGTGGGCACCATCTGGCCGTTCGACAACTCCTTCATCGCCTGGGGACTGCGCCGTTACGGGTACGCCGACGAGGCGGCGCGGATCGCCGCGGGGATCCTGGACGCCGCCGTCTTCTACGACGGCCGGCTGCCCGAGGCCTTCTCCGGGTCCAGCCGCACCGACACCAGGTACCCGGTCAACTATCCCACCGCCTGCAGCCCTCAGGCGTGGTCCGCCGGCGCGACCCTGCTCCTGCTGAGGACGATGCTCGGGCTCCACCCGGTGGGCGAAGACCTCGTCGTCAGGCCCGCCCTTCCCGCTAACCTCGACTTCGTGGCGTTGCACGGCATCCCCGGGCGGTGGGGGCGGTTCGACGCCTACGGCAGGGGCCCGGCCGCCGCGGGCAGGCAGGGCTACCAGCCCGCACCGCAACAACTTTCCGCCCCCTGACGGGAGGGATGATGCGAGAAATCGACCCGGCGCGCACCGCGGTGGTCGGCGTCCACTGGCAGCACGAGGTCGTCAGCCCCGACGGGCTTTTCGGTCCCTTCTTCGCCGAGCAGGTCGCCCGCCACCGCGTCGCCTCGTACGCCGCCGAGGTCGCCCGGGCGGTACGCGCCAGCGGCGGGCTCGTCGTCTACACGCGGGTCGCCCACCGGCCCGGCTACCCCGACCTCATCCCCAACACGCCCAGCTTCGCCATGATCCCCGAGCGGCAGGCATTCCTGGAGGGCGCGCCGAAGTCCCGCATCATCGACGAGGTCGCGCCGGAGGCGGGCGACGTCGTCGTCACCCACGTGCGGCTCACCGGCTTCTTCGGCACCGAACTCGACACGGTGCTGCGGCGCAGGCAGGTCGAGACAATCCTGTTCACCGGTGTCGCCACCAACCTGTCCGTGGCGGGAACCGCCTTCGAGGCGGTCAACCACGGATACCGGCCCGTGATCGTCTCCGACGCCTGCACGGCCGCGACCGACGAGGCCCACCGGGCGAGCCTGGAGACGTGGAGCCAGCTCGGCGAAGTGGTCACGACCGCCGAGGTCGTCGAGCGGCTGTCGCGTTGAGTCGCCCCTCGATCCGAGCTGGCCGCGTCACGGTCTGGTCCGGCTGCCTCCGCAGGTGCCTTCATCGAGGTGTTCACCACCGTCTGGGTCGCGCGAGCATGGCGGGTGCTCAAGGGACTGTGTCGGAGTAGACCTCGACGTCGTAGAGCAACTGCACGTTGCGGCGGCCGTTCGTGATGCCGACGAAGAGCGGGTCACCGGCCGGGGTGCGGCCCTGGCGCCACACCTGTTCCCGAGCAGCTTCCCGCGATTCGTGATGGATCTTGCCCTCTTGATGCAGTTGCAGGACGCGACGGGCATCGGCCCGGTCGATGTCGAGGTGGACTCGCAGCAGAGGCATGGCGAACTCCTTGCCGACCGTCAAGGCCATCCTTTCGCACGTTCGACTAGCTTACCGCTGTTAAGTTGCCTGTCCACCGGACTAGAGTTGGCTCTATGACCACCGCAGAGCCCGGTGCGCCGACGACACCCTCGGCGGGGCGACGGGGCAGCCGCACCCCGCCGCCGGTATGGCTGCGGGCGGAACCCTCACGTGCACGGCGCAAACCGCCGCTGACCCTCGAACGCATCGTGGACACAGCGGTGGCCATGCTGGACGAGCACGGCATCGAGGGCCTGACGATGCGCTGCCTCGCCCAGCAGCTCAACGTGACGGCGACTGCGTTGTACTGGCACGTGAGGACGAAGGACGACGTCCTGGACCTGGCCGTTGACCGGATCTTCGGCGACGTGCCGATCCCGGACGTGAGCGACGACTGGCACGAGGACATCCGCGCCCTCGTCCGAGGCTGGCGTGGCGCCATGCTGGGCCATCCCTGGGCACCACGGCTGGTCGGACGTCCGATGCTCGGGCCCAACGTCCTGGCCCGTACCGAGTTTCTGCAATCGGCGCTGGTGCGCGGCGGCTGTTGGGGACTTCGGCTTGCGGTGGCCACGCGAATGCTGGCCAACTACGTCATCGGCGCCTCGCTCACGGAAGCCACGTGGCACCGGACCGCGGACCCTGACGTGAGAGCCGCAGCCCGCGACCATGTCGCCGCCAGCGCCAACGCCTATCCGACCCTCAACGCCTCTGGCCATCTCGACGACACCCAATGGGACGACGACCTGCTGTTCGAGGAGGGCCTCAACGGGATTCTCCTGACAGCAGTACGGACATCTGCCGGCGTGACAGCTTCGGCCGGAAGCAGCGCCGCTTGAACGGCGTGCGCACGCTGCCTCGAGTGTCCCGCTTCCCGAATCCGAGACCGACTTGCTGGCCAGCCAGCACGGCGCGACAGGGTTGGGATGTGTTGCCTTGAGCCGCCGAGTCGGTGTCCGCAACGGGCACGACGAGGGCCGGAAATGCCCGGGATCACCTCCAGCCGGCGATCAGTGGTAGCGCCAGCCTTGATCACCACCTGCCGCCGATACATCTATAATCGTCATTGTTCGGCTGCATTCAACCGGGCTGGTGGGGTAGGTGAGGGTGGCATGCTGATCAGTGGGCCGCCCCTGCGCGCTGCGCGGGTCAAGGCGGGGATCTCGATGCGGGGCATGGCGCGCCGCACGGGAACCTCCTACAGCCATCTGTCCAACGTGGAGCGCAGCGGTCGGGCGGCGACTCCGGCGGTGGTGGCACGGGGTTGCGGGCGGCCGGCACGATGACCGGGTGCATGCCGCGACCACACCGCGACGGTCCCCAGCCTGGGTGAGCGTCGGCTGCGTGCTGCTGCTGGTGGTCGGCGGCGCGCTGCTCTGGCTGCCGTTCCACACCCAGTACGCACTCGACGACTGGAAGACCGACCTGCGGGCGCAGGGCGTGCCGGCGCGGGCACTCGTCCACGACCGCGTGTCCAAGCGTGGCGGCACGTCGACCACGATGCACGTCCGGTACGAGCTGTCCGGCCGGACGTACACGCGGGAGGTCGCATGCTTCGAGGTGTGCCGGTCCGTCGGCGACGAGATGCGGATCTGGGTCAACCGGGGCGATCCGGGCGACTTCGTCACCGATTTCGACCAACTCAGCGGGCACCGGGGCCGCGTACAGGGAGGGCTGGGCGCCGTCGGGTTCGGGATCCTGGTCGTGGCGGTCCCCCTGACGCTGTCCCGCGTCCCGTTCGGGCGCTGGTTCCCTCGGCGTACGCCGCCGCGGCCCTCGACTCCGCGAGCCCGGGACGGTGCCGCGTTCACAAGCCGCTCGAAGCACAAGCGCGGCGGCCGCTGACTTCCGCCGCTCAGGGGCCCGACAAATGCGGTTGGATCTCGTGTACGGGGTCGCTACCGTGGTCGGGCACCTCCCGGTGCGCAGGCAACGGCTACTTCCGCTTCCCACGGGGAGACGCGGGTTCGAATCCCGCCGCCGCCGAAACGCGGCGTCGACCAGCGGCCCAGGTCACCTTGGCCCGCGAGGGCCGGTCTCCGTTGCCGCATCTGGTCTCGGGAGGCGCGCTCACGCCGCTCACCCGGTGCGATGGAGACGGTTACTTCTGGCAGGGGCCCACAAAAGGGCTCTGCGGTTCGAGCCCGCACACGCCGTGTCCAACCTTGGTCTCGGGTGAGCGGCGTGAACGACTGACGGACGCGAAACCCCTTGCCGCTCCCGAGCCGCCGCCTGTACGTTGTTGCCACGCGTCCCGGTGCGCAGACGACGGATACTTCTCATCTATGGGTCGGGGGTTCGAGTCCCCTCCAGCCGTTGTGCTGGTAGCTCAGTTGGCAGAGCAATAGGCATTCCGTCGTCGACCTTCTGGTCTCGGGTACGCAGCGCGACCGTTTCTGCCACCCGCCATCACGGATCGGCAAACTCCGTTGCCCGGCCGCCGATGCCGCCGCTACGGTCGGTTCCGCACTTCCCGGTGCGAAGGTGACGGTTACATCTGGAGGGGCGAACGCCCCTGCGAAGGGCACATCCGTCGCCGGCTCCGATCTCGGGAGGCGCGACCACACCACACCCGGTGCGCAGGCGACGGTTACTTCACGGGATCCGCAGGTTGGGGGTTCGAGTCCCCCCACGCCTTCGGGCGGGTAGCTCAATCGGACAGAGCGGCGGACAAGTCCGTCGCCGACTCTGGTCTCGGGTGTGCGTGTGGCCGCGTCCTCTCGTACGAAACATGGGGGACGCGATGGCCACGTTCAACCTCAAGCTGCGCAAGAACCGGCACGAAGACGGCTCCGCGCTCGTCACCGCCGAGGGCGCCCCGGGTTTCGCCCGTGGGCCGCGCACGGAACTGTTCCTGCTCGGCGTGTCGAACATGGTCGGCGAGGAGGCCTTCTACGAGGGCGCCGCCGACCGGGATGCTCGGTTCCGGGAGTTGGTCGCCACCGTCGCCGTCGCCGACCCCGACTGGTTCGCCCGCTTCGTGCCGTGGCTGCGCACCGGCGCGATGCTGCGTTCGGCGGCTGTCGTGGCCGCCCTCGAGGGCGCCCGCGCACAGGTGGCGGCCGGCATTCCCGGATCACGGTCCGTCGTGGACTCGGCGTTGCAGCGCGCGGACGAGCCGGGCGAGGCCCTCGCCTACTGGCTGGGTCGCCACGGCCGGGCGCTGCCGAAGCCGGTCAAGCGGGGCATCGCGGACGCGGCGGTGCGGCTGTACCACGAGCGGAGCCTGCTCAAGTACGACTCCGACCGCAACGCGGTCCGCTTCGGTGACGTCGTCGACCTGACCCACCCGACCGCGCGGGACGAGCGGCAGGGTGAGCTGTTCCGGCACGCGCTGGACCGGCGGCACCAGCGGGACAACCCGCTGCCGGCGTCGCTGACCGTGCTGGCGGCGCGGGCCGAGCTCATGGCGTTGCCGGTCGAGCGGCGTCAGGAGGTCACCGACCCGGCGGTGCTGGGCGCGGCCGGAATGACGTGGGAGGCCCTCGCCGGCTGGCGGCAGACGGCGATGGACGCCCACGCCTGGGAGGCGATCATCCCGACGATGGGCTACCTGGCGCTGCTGCGCAACCTGCGCAACTTCGACCAGGCCGGCGTCAGCGACGCCGTCGCCGAGACGGTGGCGGCCAAGCTGTCCGACCCGGGCGAGGTCGCCAGGTCGCGTGTGCTGCCGATGCGTTTCCTGTCGGCCTACAACGCGGCACCGAGCCTGCGGTGGGGGTACCCGCTGGAGAAGGCGTTGCAGCACGCGCTGGCGAACGTGCCCGCCCTGGACGGTCGGACGCTGGTCCTGATCGACACGTCGGGCTCGATGAACAGCGCCTTCAGCAAGGACGGCACGCTGCGCTGCTGGGACGCGGCCACCGTGTTCGGCCTGGCGCTGGCCGCCCGCGCGCAGGACGCGACGGTCGTGTCCTTCTCCCAGGACACCCGGGTGTTCCCGGCCGTCGCGGGCGAGTCGGTGCTGGCGGCGGTGCGCCGGTTCAAGGAGGGCGGCTACTTCTACGGCGGCGGGACCGAGACCGAGAAGGCGGTGCGTCGGCACTACGCCGGGCACGACCGGGTGGTCATCCTCACCGACGAGCAGGCGCACTGGCACCACTCGGTGGACGTGACGGCCGCGGTGCCCGGGCAGGTGCCGGTGTACACCTGGAACCTGGCCGGATACCGGGTCGGGCACGCCCCGACGGCCGGGAACCGGCACACGTTCGGCGGCCTGTCCGACGCGGCGTTCGCGATGATCCCGCTCATCGAGGCGGGATCCCGCGAGCAGTGGCCTTTCTGATCGCGCCACGACGTCGGCCTCCCACCCCCCGAG
>NZ_JBFAVI010000227.1:0-9115 GCF_040679695.1 Micromonospora sp. NPDC052213 | reverse complement strand
GACAGGGGCGGGCGGGCCGTCAGAGGGTCAGGCGGTAGAGGGTCAGCGGGCGACCGCTGGTGCCGGAGGCGAGGTTGCCGGTCCGCTCGGCCAGGCCGGCCAGCTCCAGGCGGTGCAGCATGCGCCGCGCGGTGCGCTGCTGCACCCGCAGCTGGTCGGCGACCTCCCGGCTGGTCAGCGGCTCGTCGCCGACCGTCGTGCGCACCTCGCGCAGCCGCAGCAGGGTGGGCACGGACAGGCCGACCCGTTGGGCGATGACCGCCAGGTTCACCTCCGCCGGCGGCGGGGCCGGCGTGGTGGACTCCAGCACGATGTCGGTCTCGCCGCGCAGCGACAGCACGGCCGTGGTGGGGCCGACCCGGCGGGCCCGGCTCAGCGCGCGGCGTGCCAGGTTCTCCGCCTCGGCGGCGCTGCGGCCCAGCCCGAACCCGATCTGCACGGTCTCGTGCCGGTCGGCCAGGCGGCGCAGCATCGGCAGCGCCGTGAAGCCGCCGGTGGCGTCGTGCAGCGGCCCGCGGGTGGTGACGATGAGGTACGTGTCGGGGGCGAAGCGCGCGACGGTGCCGCCGAGCCCGGCCACCTCCTTGAGCAGCCCGTCGTCGCCGTCGGACAGGTTGGCCAGCCCGAGAGCGATCTGGGCGTCCTCCTGGGCCTGGCTGCCGACGTGCAGCAGGAGCTGGCGCAGCGCGGCGCGCACCGAGTGGTTCGACGGGGCGAGGCGGAACGCCGGCATCTCGTGGCGCAGCACCTCGTAGACCGAGCTGATGCAGGTGACGGCGACGTCCGCGCCGGCCTTGCGCTGCCGGCGGTGGAAGGCGACCACGTCGTCGGAGCTCAGGCCGCTGCGGTAGGGCAGCGACCGGACCCGGTCCACGGGCAGGTCGGCCTCGCCGAAGGTGCCGGCGACGTCGGCGCCGGTGACGGTGTCGATCGACATGCGGGTGACGTCGCGGCCGTCGCGCAGCAGCCGCACGGCGGCCTGGAGCAGGGTCGCGCCCGTGTAGTCGACGAAGACCGCCGGCCGGTGCAGCAGGTTCGCCTCCCGGGCGAGGGTGTACGGCACGACGCCGGTGAACAGCCACGCCTCGACCTGGCCGGCGTGCGCCTCGACGATCGCCGGTGCCTGCGACTCGTGGTCGTAGTGCAGCCGCCTGGCGGTGACGCCGGGCTGCTCCTCGCAGGTGGCGGCCACGTCGTCGACCAGGTCGTGCGGACCGACGACCCCGATCTCAATGGTCACCGCTGCCTCCTGTCAGGGTTGCATTGTTCGCAGCACAAGATTACGGTCAGGCCCGGTATTACTGTAGCCCTGGGAGGGTGCGTGTCGTTCCCCAGCATGGCCGACGCCGGCGGCCGGACGATCGGTGCGGAGGAGCTGGCCGCCGTCAGCCGGGTGCTCCAGTCGGGCATGCTCAGCTCGGTCTGGGGCACGGAGGTCCGCGCCCTGGAGCGCGAGATGGCCGACCTCCACGGAGTGTCGCACGCCGTGGCCGCCAGTTCGGGTACCGCGGCGCTGCATTTGGCCGTCGCGGCCGTCGCGCCGGACCCGGGCGACGAGATCATCACGTCTCCGATCAGCGACTTCGGCACGGTCGCGCCCATTCTCGCCCAGAACGCCGTGCCCGTGTTCGCCGACGTCGATCCGTACACCGGCAACCTCGACCCGGCGGCGGTCGCCGCCGCGATCGGGCCGCGCACCCGGGCGATCCTCGGGGTGCACCTGTTCGGCGCGGCCGCCGACCTGCGCGAGGTCGCCGACTCCGCCGGCGTGCCGCTGATCGAGGACTGCGCCCAGGCCTGGCTCACCCGCTACCCGGACGGCACCCTCGCCGGCACCGCCGGCGCGATCGGCTGCTTCAGCCTCCAGCAGTGGAAGCACATCACCTGCGGCGACGGCGGCCTGACCGTGACCGACGACGCCGTGCTGGCCCGCCGGATGCGGCTCTTCGCCGACAAGGGCTGGCCCCGCGACGAGGCCCGCCGGCACGTCAGCCTCGGCCTGAACTACCGGATGACCGAGCTGGCCGGCGCCGTCGCCCGTGCCCAACTGGCGAAGCTGCCCGGGGTGCTGGCCGACCGGCGGCGCACCGCCCGCCGACTGGCCGCCGCGCTGGCCGACCTGCCCGGCGTGCGCCTGCCGGCGGACCTCGACGCGCACGCCTGGTGGCTGTTCCCCGTCGTGCTCGACCCGCCGCTGACCAACCACGAGGTGGCCGGGAAACTGGCCGCCGCCGGGATCCCCGCCCGCGCCGGCTACCTCCAGCAGCCGCTGCACTGCGCCCCGGCGCTGACCGAGGCCCCCGTCTACGGCACCTCCCGCTTCCCGCTGACCGTGCCGCCGGCCGACCGGCTGCCGGCCTACGGGCCCGGCGCGTTCCCGGTCGCCGAGCGGCTCATCGCGGAGACCCTGCTGGTGATCGACTGGAACGAGCGGTACACCGACGCGCACGTCGACGAGATCGCCCGGGCGGTCCGGGCGGCGGTGACCCCGTGATCGCGCCGGCCGCCGCCGCGCTGCGCGACCGGCTGCGGTGGCGACTCGTCGCCGCCACCGCCACGCCGATGGACGCCGACCGGACGGTCGACGCCGCGGTGCTCGACCGCTACCTGCGCGGCCTGGTCGTCGACGGCGCGGACGCCCTCGCCGTGTGCGCCCACACCGGCCGCGGCCCCTACCTCGACCCGGCGACCCGCGACCTGGTCGTGCGCCACGCCGTCGACACCGGGGTGCCGGTGGTCGTCGGCGTGGGCGGCCGGCCGGGCGAGCACACCGACGAGGTCGCCGCGCAGGCCGCCCGGGCCGCCGACCTCGGCGCCGCCGGCGTCCTGGTCTTTCCCGTCGACGGCGACGCGGTCGCCCACCACGACGCCGTCTGGCGGGCCGCCGGCCTGCCGATGCTCGCCTTCGACCTCTACACCCGGCCGTACTCCGCGTCGCGGCTGGCCGCCCTGCTGGAGCACCCCGGCGTCGCCGGGGTGAAGGTGGCCCGGCTGCACGACGCCATCGCCTGCCAGGCCGCCCTGGCCGCCGCGCACCGGGCCGACCGGCTGGCGGTCACCGGCGAGGACCGGATGTTCGGGCCGTCGCTGATGTGGGGCGCGCAGGCCGCCCTGGTCGGCCTCGCCGCCGCCGCCGTGCCGGTCACCGCCGCCGTGCTGCGGGCGTACGCCGACGGGAAGCACGACGACTTCGTCGCCGCCTCCGCCCGGCTCGACCGGCTCGCCGAGGTCACCTTCACCGACCCGATGGAGGGGTACGTGCACCGCATGCTCCAGATCGCCGCCGACGAGGGGCGGATCCCCGCCTCCCACGCGGTCGACCCGTACGCGCCGGCGTTGCCGGACGGCGACCGGGACGGCGTGCTCGCGGTGGCGAGGCAGCGGTGAGCGGCAACCCCTTCGTCGCGGCCGACCTGCCCCCGGTCACCTTCGACGTCGACGTCCTCGTCGGCCGGTACGCCGACCGGCCGGGCCCCACCGGCGACCCCCGCGACGTCGCGGCCACCCTCGGCGCGAACGGCATCGCGCGGGCGGCCGTGGCCAGCCTCCGGGCGGCGTTGTTCGACGTGGCCAGCGGCAACGACGAGGCCGCCGCCCTGGCCGGCCCCACCGTGCTGCCCGTCGGTGCGCTCGACCTGCGCGACCCGCTCGGTGCCGAACGGGAGGTCGTCCGGCTCGCCGAGCGCGGCTTCCGGGCGGTGCGGCTCTTCCCCGACGAGCAGCGCGTCGAGCCGGACTTCCCGTCCGTACGGCACGTCGCCCGCCGGGCCGCCGAGGCCGGCCTGGTGATCCTGACCGGCGGGGACCTCCGCCGGTTCTGGCGGCCGCTGCGCGGCGCGACCGTGGTCTTCCTGGACACGCACTTCTACCACCTGGGCGACTTCGTGGTAGCGGCCCGCGACGAGCCCGGCTTCCACACGTCCACCCGGCTGCTCAACTCGCCCGACGCGCTGGAGACCGTCGTCGCCCACGTCGGCGTCGGGCGGCTGCTCTACGGCTCCCGCACCCCGTTCTACGAGCCGGTCGTGCCGCGGCTGCGGCTGGCCCGCGGCGGCCTCGGGCCGGCCGAGGTGGCCGCCGTGGCGGGCGGCAACGCCCGCCGGATCCTGGAGGGCCAGGAATGATCATCGACGTGCACGCCCACTGGGGGCCCTGGTTCTTCAGCATGGACGTCGGGGCGGTCGCCACCAACCTCGCGGTGATGGACCGCTACGGCATCGACCTCGCCGTCGTCTCCGCCACCGAGGCGGTCATCTACGACGTCACCGCCGGAAACCGGGCGATGGCCCGGGTCCTGGAGACCAACGATCGCCTGCTCGGCTACCTGACGATCAACCCGCGCCGCCTCGACGACGCCGAACGGGACCTGCGCGAACTGCTCCCCACCGGCCGGTTCGTCGGCGTGAAGATCCACACCGACTACACCGGCTCCCCGGCGGACTCCCCGCAGGCCCGCGCGGCGCTGGAGCTCGTCGCCGCGCACGACCTGCCCGCCCTCGTGCACACCTGGGACGCGACGCCGCTCGACCTGGCCCAGGCCGTCGCGGACATCCCCGGCCTGCGCGCCATCGCCGGACACATGGGCGCGAACGGCTGGCGGCACGCCGTCGAGGCGGCCAACTCGGTCGACCGGCTCTGGCTGGAGCCGTGCTTCTCGCACACCGAGGCGGGCCGGTTCGCCGCCGTGGCGGCGGCGGTCGACCCGCGTCGGCTGCTCTTCGGCACCGACGCCACGCTCATCGACCCCGCGGCGGCCTTCGGGGCGGTGCTCGCCGCCGACCTCGACGCGGAACTGGCCGAGCGGGTCGCCTGGCGCAACGCCGCCGAGTTGTTCCGCCTCGACGTGTGCTGACGTCGGCTCTGTTTGGAGGACGGCGGCAGCCTGCTCGCCGCGCTCAGTCCGGGTCGGTGACCCGGGCCAGCACGATGCCGCAGACGATCAGGGCCAGTGCGGCGAAGCGGCCGACACCGACCGGATCCTTGTGTACGACGATGCCCAGCGAGATCGCGCCGATCGCGCCGATGCCGGTGAACACGGCGTAGGCCGTGCCGACCGGCAGGTCCTGCATAGCCCGGGAGAGCAGGTAGACGGCGGCGGCTCCGAGCGCGAAGCAGAGCAGGGTCGGCACCGGCCTGGTGAAGTTCTGCGTCGGCTTGATCGTCTGCGACCAGATGATCTCGACCAGGCCGGCGAGCGCCAGGACGAGCCAGCTCATGCCTGCGCTCCCGAGGGTGCCAGGGCCCCGGCGGCGACGGCGCGGGCCACGTCGACCGCCGCCTGCCGGGCATCGGCGTACGACCTGCGGTAGGACTCGCGCCACCGCTCCAGCGTCGGGTCCACGGTGGAGTTGACGAACTCGGTGTTGATGACGGTGACGTCGTCGACCTGGAAGTGACCGAGGAAGAAGTCCCGCAGGTAACGCTCCTGGTGGTCCACGGGCTCGCGCGGGGTGCCGGGGGCGTAGGAACCGCCTCGCGCGCCGGTGACGACGACCTTGAGGTTCAGCCTGGCGTGCGGGAACGTCACCTGGTCGATCCACAGCTTGAGGCTCGCAGGGATCGAGAAGTTGTACATGGGAGCGCCGATGAGCAGCACGTCGGCGGAGACCAGTTCGGTGAGCAACGGCTCCACCACCGCCCATGCCTCCCGCTGAGCCGGGGTCCGCACCCCCTCGGCGAGGCGGCCGGGTTCGGTGATGGCGTGGCGCAGCGCGTAGTCGCAGATCTCGGTCCACGCCTCGCCGATGACGGGCACGGGGTCGGCGGCGAGATCGCGGTAGGTGTAGGTCCCCGTCGGGTGGGCGGCCCGCCACTCGTCGGCGAACGCCCTGCTCAACGTGCGGGAGTGTGATGCCCGGCGGGCGCTGGCGTCCAGGTGCAGCAGGTGGGCCATGACTCTCGTCCTACTCGTCGGAGGAAGCGGACACGATGTCCGGTTGTCCCTCGACGCTAGCAGCTAAGTGGACGCCACGTCCATTTAGCCGGTTCGGGTGTGCGGGGGCCGTCGCAACCGGACGGGATGTCCGGTTAGGCTGTCGGGATGGCGGATGACCTTCTGGCCCCGACCCCCGCGGAACGGGCCGACGCCGCGGCCAACCGGCGACGCATCCTCGCGGCCGCGGAACGCCTGTTCGCCGAGCGCGGCCCGCAGATCTCCATGACGGACCTGGCCACCGCCGCCGGCGTCGGCCGCGCGACGCTCTACCGCCGCTACCCGGACGTCACATCCGTGGCTGTCGCCCTCCTCGACGTGCACGAGCAGCGGTTGCAGCAGCAGATTCTCGCCGGCCCGCCGCCGCTCGGGCCGGGCGCGTCGCCTCGCCGCCGCATCGAGGCGTTCTACGACTCCATGATCGATCTGCTCGAACGACACCTGCCGCTGGCCCTCGGCGCCGAACTGGGTGCCGCCCGCTTCGCCACCGGCGCCTACGGCTTCTGGCGGACGTTCGTCATGTCCCTGATCCGCGACGCCGGCTGGCAGGAGGACGCCCTCGCCGACGTCCTGCTCGCGCCACTCGCCCCCGAGGTGTACCGGTACCAGCGCCACGACCGGGGGCGAACGGTGCCCGAGATCAAGTCGGCGCTCGCCCGCCTCGCGTACGTCCTGCCGGACTGACGTCCGGCACGGAACGTCCTCGGCGACGAGGGCATCGGCGCTGGTAAGGAACGGGCGGGTCAGGCGAGGCGGTGGTCGAGGGCGGTGTGGCGACGCCCGGCGCCGACCGTGCGGACGGCGGCGGCGAGGGCGCGGCGGGAGCCGACGAGGACGACGAGCCGCTTGGCGCGGGTGACGGCGGTGTAGAGCAGGTTGCGTTGCAGCATCATCCAGGCGCTGGTGGTCAGGGGGATGACGACGGCGGGGTACTCGGAGCCCTGCGAGCGGTGGATGGTCATGGCGTACGCGTGGGCCAGCTCGTCGAGTTCGTCGAAGTCGTAGTCGATGCTCTCGTCCTCGTCGGTGCGTACGGTGAGGGTCTGCTCCTCGGCGCTCAGGGCGGTGACGATGCCGACGGTGCCGTTGAAGACGCCGGCCTGGCCCTTGTCGTAGTTGTTGCGGATCTGGGTGACCTTGTCGCCGACGCGGAACACCCGCCCGCCCACGCGGCGCTCGGGCTGCCCGTCGCGGGCGGGGGTGAGGCGCTGCTGGAGCAGCGTGTTCAGGGCCGCGGCGCCGGCGGGGCCGCGGTGCATGGGGGTGAGGACCTGCACGTCGCGGCGCGGGTCGAGGCCGAAGCGGGCGGGCACGCGGGTGCATGCGACGTCGACGGTCAGGGCGGCGGCGGCCTCGGTGTCGTCGCAGGCGAACAGGAAGAAGTCGCCGAGCCCCTGGAGCAGGGGTGGCTTGCCGGCGTTGATGCGGTGGGCGTTGGTGACCACCCCGGACTCCGCGGCCTGCCGGAAGATCCGGGTCAGCCGGACCCGGGGGATGGCCGGGGCGGCGAGCAGGTCCCGCAGGACCTCCCCGGCGCCGACGGAGGGGAGCTGGTCGACGTCGCCGACGAGCAGCAGGTGCGCGCCGGGCGGGACGGCCTTCACGAGCTTGTTGGCGAGGACGAGGTCGAGCATGGACGCCTCGTCGACGACGAGGAGGTCGACGTCGAGTGGGTTGTCCCGGTCGTAGGAGGCGTCCCCGCCGGGGCGTAGCTGCAGCAGCCGGTGCACGGTGGCGGCGGGATGGCCGGTCAGCTCCGACAGTCGCTTCGCGGCGCGGCCGGTCGGCGCGACGAGGGTGACCTTCGCCTTCTTCGCGGCGGCGAGTTCGACGACCGAGCGGACGGTGAAGCTCTTGCCGCAGCCGGGTCCGCCGGTCAGCACGGCGACCTTGGCGGTGAGGGCGAGCCGGACCGCCTGTTCCTGCTCCGGGGCGAGGTCGGTGCCGGTGCGGGCCTTCAACCAGGCCAGCGCCCTGCCCCAGTCGACGCCGGTGAAGTGGGGCAGCCGGTCGGCGCGGTGGTGCAGCAGCCGCAGCAGTGACCCGGCCAGGGACTGCTCGGCGCGGTGCAACGGCACCAGGTACACCGCCGCCGTCGGCTCGCCGTCCGGCCCGGGCAGGGTCTCGCGGACCACCCCCTCCTCGCCGACGAGTTCGTCGAGGCAGGTGGTGACGAGGTCGGCGGGCACGTTGAGGATCTTGGTGGCCTCGACGACCAGTTGACCGTCGGGCAGGTAGCAGTGCCCGTTGTCGGTGGCCTCGGAGAGGGTGTACTGGAGGCCGGCCTTGACCCGCTGGGGGCTGTTGTGCGGGATCCCCACGGCCTGGGCGATGGTGTCGGCGGTCTTGAACCCGATGCCCCACACGTCGGCCGCCAGCCGGTACGGCTCGTTCTTCACCACCGTGATGGAGGCGTCGCCGTACTGCTTGAAGATCCGTACGGCCAGCGAGGTGGACACGCCGACGCCCTGGAGGAAGACCATCACCTCCTTGATCGCCTTCTGCTCCTCCCACGCCGCGGTTATCTTCGCGGTGCGCTTCGGTCCCAGGCCGGGCACCTCGACCAGCCGGCTCGGTTCGGTCTCGATCACCTGGAGGGTGTCGAGGCCGAAGTGCGCGACGATCCGCTCGGCGAAGACCGGGCCGATGCCCTTGACCAGTCCGGAGCCGAGGTAGCGCCGGATGCCCTGGATCGTGGCCGGCAGGACCGTGGTGTAGGAGTGGACCTCGAACTGCCGGCCGTACTGCGGGTGCGACGACCAGCGGCCGGACAGCCGCAGGCTCTCGCCGGGCTGGGCCCCCAACAGCGCCCCGACCACGGTGAGCAGGTCGCCGCTGCGGTTGGTGGACACCCGGGCGACGGTGTAGCCGGTCTCCTCGTTGACGTAGGTCAGTCGTTCGAGCACCGCGTCCAACACGGCCGACGGCGGGCGAGTGGGGGCAGTCACCCGCCCATCCTGCCCTGCGTGTTGCTCGGCACTCGCGCGTGTCCCTGGTGAGAGCCACCCACCAGGCGATTCGGGTACGCCGGCACCCGTCGCACCGGCCGTCGATCGAGGTCCCGGTCGGCCGCTGGTGGCTCACGACCGCGGGTTGCCTCGGTGGCAGGGGTGGGCGCCGCCCGGCACCCCCCGGGGGGGGCCCCGGGCGTCAGCGGCCACCCGCGGTGGCTAGAAGTCTGTG
>NZ_JBFAVI010000226.1:0-9115 GCF_040679695.1 Micromonospora sp. NPDC052213 | reverse complement strand
CGTCGCCGCCCCCGCGTCGCCCCCACATCCCCGGACACCCCCTAACCCCCCCACCACCCCCCCCGCCCGCCGCCCCCCGCGCCCGGGCCCAGCTCGCCGTTTCGGTCCGGCCAGCCGCCGTTGCGCCCGTCGGCCGGCGCCACTTCCGGCTCGACGGCCGGCGCGTCGAGCCGCCGGAACCGCTCGCGCCCGGCGTGGCGCCCGCCGGCTCCGACGAGCACTGACGGCAGGCCCGGTCGGCGCCGCCCGGACGTTCATCACATCATCTAGGCCTATGGATGGATTGTCCGCGTACGACCTGCTCAGGGGCGTGGTCGGCGGACGGGAGGTCGCGCCACGGCCGGTCGGGCGCGGGCCGGGCGTTCCGGCATACGAACGTACGGTTGCCGCGCCGCTTTCCGGCGCGCGACAGTACGCGACACCAGCGGTGCCATCGACGCCGCCGCTCCCCCGGCCACACCCTGAGGAGATCGCGATGGCTCTACGACTTGCCGACGGCACCGCCTGGTCCGACACCCTCGCCCGCGCGGTGGCCGCCGCGCCGGAGGCGTTCGGCGCCCCGGTCGACGGCGTCACCACGCTGCACAACCTCGTGCGCGGCGACTGGCACGCGGTGGGCACGCCCAGCCCGGTCCGCACCCCGGTCGACAACACCGTGCTGGTCAACCTGCCCCGCCTCGACGCGGAGACCGCCCGCGCCGCGGTCGCGCACGCCGCCGCCGCGCACCGCGCCTGGGCCGACACCCCGCTCGCCGAGCGCAAGGCCCGGGTCACCGACGCGCTGGACGCCCTCACCGCCCACCGCGACCTGCTCGCCCTGCTGCTGGTCTGGGAGATCGGCAAGCCGTGGCGGCTGGCCTGCGCCGACGTGGACCGGGCGCTGGACGGCGTCCGCTGGTACGTCGGCGAGATCGACCGGATGCTCGCCGACGGCCGGGAGCCGCTGCCCGGACCGGTCAGCAACATCGCGTCGTGGAACTACCCGATGAGCGTGCTCGTGCACGCGGAGCTGGTGCAGCTGCTCGCCGGCAACGCGGTGATCGCCAAGACCCCGTCGCAGGGCGGCGCGGTCTGCCTCACCGTCGCGCACGCGCTGATGCGCCGGGCCGGGCTGCCCGCCACGCTGGTGTCCGGCGGCGGCGAGGAACTCTCCGAGGTGCTCGTCCGGGCCCCGGAGGTCGGCGCGGTGGCGTTCGTCGGCGGCCGTTCCAACGGCGGCAAGGTGGCCGCCGCGCTGCTCGACTCCGACAAGCGGCACTTCATCGAGCAGGAGGGCCTCAACGCCTGGGGCATCTGGGACTTCTCGCAGTGGGACCTGCTCGCCGGGCACCTCAAGAAGGGCTTCGAGTACGGCAAGCAGCGCTGCACCGCGTACCCGCGCTTCGTGGTCCAGCGGGACCTCGTCGACGAGTTCCTCGACATGTACCTGCCGGTGGTGCGCTCGGTCCGGTTCGGACACCCGCTCGCCGTCGGCGACGACTGGACCGCCGGGGACCCGCTGCCCGAGCTGGACTTCGGCCCGCTGATCAGCGCCGCCAAGGCCGACGAGCTGCGCCGCAAGGTCGACGAGGCGGTACGCGGCGGCGCGGTGCCGCTGCACCGGGGCAAGCTCGCCGGCGCGCCGTTCCTGGACGGGCAGGACACGTCCGCGTACGTGGCGCCGTCGGTGCTGCTGGCCCCGCCCGGCCGGTCCCGGCTGATGCACGCCGAGCCGTTCGGCCCGGTCGACACCATCGTGGTGGTGGACACCACCGACGAGCTGCTGGCCGCGATGAACGCCTCCAACGGCGCGCTGGTCGCCTCGCTGGCCTGCGACGACGAGGAGCTGGCCGGGAAGCTGGCGGTGGACCTCCAGGCGTTCAAGGTGGGCATCAACAAGCCGCGTTCCCGGGGCGACCGGGAGGAGCCGTTCGGCGGCCGGGGCGCGTCCTGGAAGGGCGCCTTCGTGGGCGGCGACCTGCTGGTGCAGGCGGTCACCCAGGGCGGCGGCGGCCGCCTCTACGGCAACTTCCCCGACTACAGCAGCTACCCGACGACCTGAGGTGTAGGGAAGGGCCCCCTGTCGACGCCTGGCAGGGGGCTTCCCGCAGCGGAGGCGTCAACACGGTGCCCATCCCTGCACGGGGGCGCCGGCGGCGAGCGGGACGGTCACGGTCACCAGGCCACCGTCCCGCTCGGTCGGGGTCGGCCGGCCGAGCCGCCGCACGGTGCGCAGCATCGGGGCGTTCTCCGCGTGGACGTGCAGCACCAAGGCCGCGTACCCGGCCTGGTCGGCGTGCCGGACCAGCCGACGCAGCAGGGCCGAGCCGAGCCCCCGCCGCTGCCAGTCGTCGCGGACCAGCAGCGCCACCTCCGCCTCGTCACCCTCGGCGAGCAGGTTCGCCATCGCCAGCACCCTCTCCGCCGCCCCGGCGTCACCGCCGGCCGTGGCGAGCAGGGTCAGGCCCCGGGCCGGCTCCAGCAGCCGGCGCAGCCGGGCCGGCGAGGGCGCCGCCGCGCCGCCCAGGTAGCGGCGGAACCGGCTGCGCGCCGAACACGCCTCGTGCAGCTCGACCACGCCCGCCAGGTCGTCGGCACCCGCCGGGCGTACGGCCGCCTCGGTCCCGTCGGGCAGGACCAGGGTGACCTGCTCGGCGGCCCGACGTGCGGCCGTGGCCGACAGCTCCAGCAGGGCCTGCGCCCGGGCGTACTCGGCCGGGGTGAAGTCCGGGGCGGCGCGGCGCAGGGTGAACGCGCCGCCGCCCGGGTCGGCCAGCAGCATGGTGGTGCCGGTGATCCCGGCACCGGCGCCGGCCGGCGCGGGCCGCCAGGTGACCGTGTCCGCGCCGAGCAGGGCACGCAGCGCCTCCCCGGCCGCGTCCGGATCCCGCACGAGGCGGTTGGCCAGGCCGAGCACCCGGGTGGGCTGGTCGGCCAGCCCGCGCGCCTCGCTGCGCGCGACCCAGCAGTCCCGGCCCCGCCCCCGCTCCACGGCGGCGACGAGGTCGGCCTCGTCGAGCGCGTCCGGCGCGTCGACCAGGAAGTCGTCGACCGCGCCCCGCTCGGTGGTGTGCACCTGCACGGCGAGGATGTTGACCCCGCGCAACGCCAGGCTGGCCGTGAGCACGGACAGGTAGCCCGGCCGGTCGTCGACGGTCGCCCGGATCCGCCACAACGTCATGGTTGCCTCCCTTCCCGTACGACCCTCGCCGCCGGCTGTTGCGGGCCGGTTGCCCCGGGGTGACGGCCCGGATCGGCCGCCGCGACCTGCGCCACGGTGACCGCCGGGCGGGCCGGGCTCAGGGGTTCGCCGCCGCCGGCGGAGCCCCGACCAGGTCGAGCCGGTCGCCGAGGATCACCGCGCCGGCCCGGACGAGCTGCGCCAACCGGTCCACCTCGGTGGCGTGGAACCCCGCCGCGGCCGGCGTCCCGGTGCGCTCGCGGGCCACCACCAGCACCAGGCCGGCCCGGCCGAACGGCGCGACGGCGAAGTGTCCACCGTCGGGCGCGGTCGTCGCCCGGGCGCGCAGCGGGGTCACCTCGGGCAGCCGCGCCGGTACGGGTGCGCGCCAGCTCGCGTAGCCGACGGTCGCCTCCCCCGTGGTGCCGGTCCGCGCGGCCCAGTCCACGGGCACCACCGCGGCCACGGCCCAGTCGGCGGCGAGCAGCCCGGGCACGGCGTCGACCAGGGTGGCCACCCCCTCGGCGGGGTTCGCCGCGACCTGGGCCAGCAGTTCGGCGTCCTGCCCCGTGGTGGTGGGCGCGCCGATCGCCCGCCACACCCCGTCCACCCTGACCCCGGGGATCGCGGCCAGGCCGGCCAGCAGCCGCTCCACCCGCGCCGCGCCCGGCCAGACCACGGTGAAGTCGTCCACCGCCCGACCGCCGAGCCGCTCCAGGACGACCACCTGGACGATGTCCGCGCCGCACACGCCCATCGTGCGCGCCACCTGACCGAGCGTGCCAGGACGGTCCGGCAGGGTGACCCGAACTCGCAGCAACATGTCTGAACCCTCCGCTCGGCGGGCCGGCACCGCTGGCCGGCAGGCTGGGCACCAGCCTGACCCGCGGCCGTTTCGCCCCTGTTGCAGCGGCATGTCCCGAGGATCAAATCCGACCTTGACAACCTGACGGAGCTGCCATCAACTAGTCGGATGACCGAGCCGGCCGTCGACGCGTACGGGCCGGGAGACAGCCCCGCCCCCGCCACCTCGCCCCGCGGGTTGGATCTCGACCGGCTCGCCGGCTACCTGGCGCAGCACCGGCCCGAGCTGGCCGACGGTCCGCTGCGGGCCCGGCTGACCGCCGGCGGCAGGTCCAACCTGACCTACCTGCTGCACGCCGGCGGGCAGGAGGTCGTGCTGCGCCGCCCGCCGCTCGGGCACGTGCTGGCCACCGCGCACGACATGGCGCGCGAGCACCGGGTGATCTCCGCGCTGGCGCCGACCGACGTACCGGTGCCGCGGGCGCTGCTGCTGTGCGAGGACCCCGAGGTGATCGGCGCGCCGTTCTACCTGATGGAGCGGGTACGCGGCGAGGTGTTCCGCACCCGCGCCCAGACCGACCCGCTCACCGCCGGCCAGCGGCGGGAGCTGGCGATGGCGATGATGGACACCCTCGCCGCCCTGCACGCCGTCGAGCCGGCGTCGGTGGGGCTGGGCGACTTCGGCCGGCCGGAGGGCTACCTCGCCCGGCAGGTCCGCCGCTGGTCCGGCCAGCTCGACCGCTCCCGTAGCCGGCCGCTGCCCGGCATCGAGGAGCTGCGCGACCGGCTCGCCGCCACCGCGCCGGAGGGCGCCAACGCGGGCCGGATCGTGCACGGCGACTACCGGCTGGACAACCTCCTCGCCACCGTCGACCCGGTGGCCGTCCGGGCGGTGCTCGACTGGGAGATGGCCACCCTCGGCGACCCGCTGGCCGACCTCGGGCTGCTGCTGACCTACTGGGACGTGCTCGGCGGCAGCGACGCGGCCGCCGGCAACCCGGTCGCCGACGGGCTCGGCCCGCGCGCCGGCTTCCCCACCGGGTCGGAGCTGATCGAGCGGTACGCCGGGCGCGGCGACGTCGACGTCGGGCCGCTGCACTGGCACGTCGCGCTCGGCTGCTTCAAGCTCGCGGTGATCTGCGAGGGCATCCACTACCGGCACACGCTCGGGCAGACGCTCGGCGAGGGCTTCGACCGGATCGGCGACATGGTGGCACCGCTGGTCGAGCACGGGCTGACCGCCGCCGGGGAGCAGTGATGGACTTCGCGTACGACGCCCGAACGGAAGCGCTGCGGGCCGAGCTGACCGACTTCCTGGAACAGCACGTCCATCCCGCCGAGCCGGTGCACGCCGCGCAGGTCGCCGCCGCCGGTGACCCGTGGGCACGGCCGCCGGTGCTGGCGGAGCTGAAGGCCGAGGCGCGCAGGCGCGGCCTGTGGAACCTCTTCCTCCCCGACCCGCGCCACGGCGCCGGGCTGACCAACCTCCAGTACGCCCCGCTGGCCGAGCTGACCGGGCGCAGCCCGCACCTCGCGCCGGAGGCGGTCAACTGCGCCGCGCCGGACACGGGCAACATGGAGCTGCTCGCCGAGTTCGGCTCGCCGGAGCAGCAGGAGCGCTGGCTGCGGCCGCTGCTGGAGGGCGAGATCCGTTCGGCGTTCTGCATGACCGAGCCGGAGGTCGCCTCCTCGGACGCGACCAACATCGCCACCCGGATCACCCGGGACGGCGACCACTACGTGGTCAACGGGCGCAAGTGGTGGTCGTCGGGGGCGATGGACCCGGCCTGCGAGATCTTCGTCGTGATGGGCAAGACCGACCCGGGGGCCGACCGGCACCGCCAGCAGAGCATGATCCTGGTGCCGCGGGACACCCCCGGCGTCACGGTGCGCCGGGGCATGACCGTGTTCGGCTACAGCGACGCCCCGCACGGCGGGCACGCCGAGATCGACTTCACCGACGTCCGGGTGCCGGCGGAGAACCTGGTCGGGGCGGAGGGCGCCGGCTTCGCGATCGCCCAGGCCCGGCTCGGCCCCGGCCGGATCCACCACTGCATGCGGCTGGTCGGCATGGCGGAGCGGGCCCTGGAACTGCTCTGCCGGCGGGTGACCGAACGGGTCGCGTTCGGCCGGCCGCTGGCCGAGCAGGGCGTCGTGCGCGAGTGGATCGCCGAGTCGCGGGTGCGCATCGAGCAGGCCCGCCTGCTGGTGCTCAAGACCGCCTGGCTGATGGACACCGTGGGCAACAAGGGCGCGCACACCGAGATCCAGGCCATCAAGATCGCCACGCCGGCGATGGCCGAGTGGGTGATCGACAAGGCCATCCAGGCGTACGGCGGCGCCGGCGTCAGTCAGGACACCCCGCTGGCCGCCCTCTGGGCCCAGGCCCGCACCCTGCGCCTGGCCGACGGCCCGGACGAGGTGCACCGCGCCAGCCTCGCCAGGCGCGAACTCCGCCGCTACCCCCCTCCCCAGCCCTGACCCACCCACCCACCCACCGCGCTCCAACTTCATGATCAACGGCGCGGGCCGGGGGTCAGGAGGTGGCGCGGTGGATGAGGGTGGTGGTCAGGAGGAGGTGGGGGGACGGGAGGTTCTCGCCGCGGATGCGGGAGACCAGCAGGCGGGCCATCTGGCGGCCCATCTCCCCCACCGGCTGGAAGACCGTGGTCAGCGGCGGGTCGGACTGCCGGGCGATCGGGGCGTCGTCGAAGCCGACCACCGCCACGTCCTCCGGCACCCGCCGGCCCGCCTCGCGCAGCGCCCGCAGCGCGCCGAACGCCATCAGGTCGGAGGCGACGAAGACGGCGTCGAGGTCGGGGCGGACCTCCAGCAGCCGGCGCATCCCGGCCGCCCCGCTGCCCTCGCTGAAGTCCCCGTACGCGATCAGGTCGGGGTCGACCCGGCCCCCGGCGGCCTGGACCGCCTCCTGGTAGCCGGTCAGGCGGCCCAGGCCGGCGCCCATGTCCTGCGGGCCGGCGATGGTGGCGATGCGCCGCCGCCCCCGGCCGGCCAGGTGTTCCACCGCCTGGCGGGCGCCGCCGACGTTGTCCACGTCGACGTAGTACGCGGGCTGCGCGCCGGGACGGAGCATCCGGGCCGGCCGCCCGCCCAGCACGGTGGGCAGGCCGCGCTCCTCCAGCAGGGTGGGCAGCGGGTCGGAGTCGTGCAGCGACAGCAGCAGGACCCCGTCGACGTGCTGGTTGGTCAGGTGGTGCTCGACCCGCTCCCGCTCGATCGGCGACTGCACCATGGCGAGCCAGAGCTGCAACGGGGTCTCCAGCAGCCCCGAGCTGACGCCCCGGACGATGCCGGCGAAGAACGGCTCGGTGAAGACCCGGTCGCCGGACTCGGAGACGACCAGGGCGATGGAGTCGGTGCGCTGGGTGACCAGGGCGCGGGCGGCACGGTTCGGCACGTACCCCAGCTCGGCGATGGCCTGCTGCACCGCGGCGCGCGCCTCGGGGCTCACCTGCGGTGAGCCGTTGACCACCCGGGAGACCGTCCCGCGGCCGACGCCGGCGCGGGCGGCGACGGCGTCGAGGGTCGGGCGCCCGAGCGACCGGGTGCGCTGCGTTGTCATCGTCTGCTCCTCCGACGGCGGGCCGGCCCCGGCCCCGGCCCGGGTGGTTGCCGGGCCGCCCGTTGCTGGCTGGCCCTCGCCTATTGTGCGGCCAGACCGTTGCGTCGGATCACCTCGGCGTACCACCTGGCGCTGGACTTGGGGATCCGGGCCTGGCTGTCGTAGTCGACGTAGACCATCCCGAACCGCTTGGTGTAGCCCCAGGCCCACTCGAAATTATCCATCAGCGACCAGGCGAAGTAGCCGCGCAGGGGAACGCCGGTCTCGATCGCCTCGTGCGCGGCGCGCAGGTGGGCGTCGAAGTACGCCACCCGGTCGACGTCGTCGACCCGCCCGTCGACCACCGCGTCGACGAAGGCGGAGCCGTTCTCGGTGACGTAGAGCGGGAGGTCCGTGTATTCCTCGTGGACCCGGCGCAGCGTCTCCACCAGGCCCGGGGCGTCGATCTCCCAGCCCATGTCGGTGACCGGGACGCCCCGGGTGACGAAGCGGACGTCCTCGCTGCCCGGCCAGCAGGACGGCGCCCGCCGGTACGGCTCCGGCTCGGCGCCCGCCACCGGGGCGGCGACGACGTGGCGGCTGTAGTAGTTGACGCCGACCAGGTCCAGCGGGGTGGCGATGGTCGCCAGGTCGGCCTCGCGCACGTGCCCGAAGTCGGTGACCCGGGCGAGGTCGGCCGTCAGGTCCGCCGGGTACGACCCGCGCAGCAGCGGGTCGAGGAAGAACCGGTTGGCCAGCCCGTCGATGCGCCGCGCGGCGTCGACGTCGGCGGGCGTGTCGCTGGCCGGGGTGACCGGGTAGAGGTTGACCGTCACCCCGACCTCGGCGGCCGGCCGGGCCGCGCGCAGCGCCCGCACGGCGAGGCCGTGGCCGAGCATCAGGTGGTGCCCGGCCCGGACGGCGTCCGCCCCGTCGGAGCGGCCCGGCGCGTGCGCCCCGGAGCCGTAGCCGAGGAACGCCGAGCACCACGGCTCGTTCAGCGTGGTCCAGTAGCGCACCCGGTCGCCGAGCGCGTCGGCGACCAGCGTGGCGTAGTCGGCGAACCGCGCGGCCGTGTCCCGGGCCGGCCAGCCGCCCGCGTCCTCCAACGGCTGCGGCAGGTCCCAGTGGTAGAGGGTGAGCCAGGGCTCGATCCCGTGCGCCAGCAGCTCGTCGACGAGCCGCCGGTAGAAGTCCAGCCCCTCCGCGTTGGCCGGGCCGGAGCCGCCCGGCTGCACGCGGGGCCAGGAGACCGAGAACCGGTACGACCTCAGCCCCAGCTCGGCCATCAGCGCGACGTCCGGCCCCAGCCGGTGGTAGTGGTCGCAGGCCACGTCGCCGGTGTGCCCGGCGACCACCCGGCCGGGGGTGTGGCTGAAGGTGTCCCAGATCGACGGGGTCCGGCCGCCCTCGGCCGCCGCGCCCTCGATCTGGTACGCGGCGGTCGCCGCGCCCCAGAGGAAGCCGGGCGGGAAGGTCAACGGCGGGGGGGGGGGGGGGGGCCCCCCCCCCCCGGGGGGGGGGGGGGTTGTAAAGAAAGGTAGGGCGCCTCCAATAAAACCCCCCGGTGGGCGGGCACCGGCCCAACA
>NZ_JBFAVI010000225.1:0-9152 GCF_040679695.1 Micromonospora sp. NPDC052213 | reverse complement strand
CCCGGCGCAGGGATCAAGCCTGACCGCCCGGAGCCGGGCACGGCGGGCCACACCCCCACCACGACGCACAGCAACCCACACCCCACCACGACCGCAGCAGCAGCAGCGGAGAGAAGAACTCAGACCCCGAGATACCGCAGCACCGCGAGCACCCGTCGGCTGTAACCCCCCGCCCGCGACAGCTCCAGCTTGTCGAAGATCGTGTTGATGTGCTTCTCCACCGCGCTCTGCGACACGTGCAGCCGCCCGGCGATCGTGGCGTTGGTGTGGCCCTGCGCCATGTGGTGCAGCACGTCCCGTTCGCGGGGTGTCAGCCGCGCCAGCGGGTCGGTGCGGTCGGCGCCGGCCAGGACCTGCCGCACCACCTCGGGGTCCAACGCCGTCGCGCCCTCGGCCACCCGGTCCAGGGCGTCGAGGAAGTCGTCCACCTGGGCGACCCGGTCCTTGAGCACGTAGCCGACGCCCTCGGGGCGGTCGGCGAGCAGCCGGGTGGCGTATCGCTTCTCGACGTACTGGGAGAGGACCAGGACGCCGGTGCCGGGCCAGCGCCGCCGGATCTCCAGGGCGGCCCGCAGCCCGTCGTCGGTGTGGGTGGGCGGCATCCGTACGTCGGTGACGACGACGTCGGGCCGGTGCCGGGCGACGGCGTCGACCACGTCGTCGGCGGTGGCGACGGCGGCGGCGACCTCGTGGCCCTCCTCGGTCAGCAGCCGGGCCAGGCCCTCACGCAGCAGCGTGGAGTCCTCGGCGAGCACTATCCGCACGGCAGCTCCACCGACACCGTCGTGGGCCCGCCGGCCGGGCTGTCGACCCGCAGCCGCCCGTCCTGCGCCGCGACTCGTCGCGCCAGGCCGGACAGCCCGCGCCCGGCGGGGTCGGCCCCGCCGACGCCGTCGTCGTGCACCGTCATCCGGACGAGCTCCTCCCCAGTCCCGATCTCGACGGTGATCAGGGTAGCGGCGGCGTGCTTGGCCGCGTTGGTCAGCGCCTCGCACGCGACGAAGTACAGCACGGTCTCGACCTGCCGCTGCGGGCGTACCGGCAGGTCGCAGCGGACGCGGACGGGAACGTCGGAGCGCTGGGCGACCATCTCCAGCACCTGCCCGAGGTCGGCGTCGTCGAGCGCGGACGGGTACACCCGCCAGGCCACCTCGCGCAGCTCCGCGACGGCCTGCTGCGCGTCGGCGTGGGCCTGGGCGAGCAGCGCGGCGGTGCGCTCGGCGTCCCGGCTGCGGCGGGCCCGGCCGAGCAGCATGCCGAGGGCGACCAGGCGCTGCTGGAGACCGTCGTGCAGGTCCCGCTCGATGCGCTGCCGTTCGGCGTCCACGGCGGCGATGACGCCGGCGCGGCTGGCGGCCAACTCCCGGACCCGGTCCTCCAGCAGGGTACGGGCGTTCGGGCCGAGCAGGCGCCGGGCGAGCCGGACGTCCAGCGCGGCCACGCTCACCACGGCCTGCACGTTGACCAGGAGCAGCGCCGCGCCGACGACGGCCTGCAGCAGCGCGTCGGTCACGCCGAGGTCGCCGCGGAACACGGCCCGCACCACGATCGACGCCAGCACCACGCCGACGGCAAGCACCCCGTACGCGAGCAGGCCGAGCGCCCCGGGCAGCAGGCGGGCGGCCAGGTAACCGACCTCCCGCCGGCCCGCCGCCCCGGGCGGGACCTCGACGCCGTGGAACCGGGCCAGCCGGTCCCGCTCGTGCCGCGCCAGCGTCGCGGCGTACCGGCGGATCGCGGTGCGGACGCGGCGGCGGGCCGGCGGCACGGCCGCGGCGCCGGCCACGGCGCCGGCCGCGCCGAGGAGGAACAGCGCCTCGACCACGGCCGTGAGGATCCCGAGGGCGACCCCGACGGGGATCCGGGTCGGGCGTGGCGTCACCGGCCGGGGCGTCTCCACCGGCTCAGCGCACCCCGTCGCGGTCCCACGGGTCGGGCTGCCCGTCGGAGTAGGCGCTGCGGTAGATGGTGCCCCGCCCGGCCGGGTCGGGCGCGTGGTGCAGCGGGGCGGGTCCGGGGGTCGGGTCCGCCTCGACGGCCGCTGCCGCGCCGCGCCGGGCGCGGATCACCCGGGAGACCACGAACCAGCCGACGGCCGCCACGCTGGCGACGATGACCACGTTCTGCAACACACCGACGTACCCCTCGACCAGGTGCCAGTTGTCGCCGAGCAGGTAGCCGGCCATCACGAAGGTGGTGTTCCAGATCAGGCTGCCGAGGGTCGTGTAGACCGCGAACGTCCACACGGGCATGCGCTCCACGCCGGCCGGGATGGAGATCAGGCTGCGGAAGATCGGGATCATCCGGCCGAAGAAGACGGCCTTGACCCCGTGTCGCAGGAACCACTCCTCGGTGCGGTCGACGTCGCTGAGCTTGACCAGCGGCAGCCGCTCCGCGATCGCCCGGATCCGCTCCCGACCGAGCGCGGCGCCGATGTAGTACAGCGCGAGGGCGCCGAGCAGCGAACCGAGGGTGGTCCAGAAGATCGCGCTGACCACACTCATCCGCCCCTGACCGGCGACGAAGCCGGCGAGCGGCAGGATCACCTCGCTGGGGATCGGCGGGAAGAGGTTCTCCAGGGCGACGGCCAGGCCCGCGCCGGGACCACCGAGCCGTTCCACCAGGCCGGTGACGTAGCCGACCAGGCCGTCCTCCGGTGGTGCGGCCTCCCCCGTGGCGGTTCCGGTGGCGAGCAGGGCGTGCGCGGTACGAATCATGGCCCCCACGCTACGAACTCATCCTGAGAGCCGGCCATGGGGCCGGCCGTCCGGTTCCGCCGGGCGACCGCACCGGGCGGGTGCGGAAAACCGCAGGGGCCGCGCCCGACGGACCCGGCGGTGGCCGCCGTCCTAGCGGGCCGCCCGCGCCGCGACCGCGCGGGCGGTCCGGCGGTGCGCGGCGGCCTCGTCGGGGCGGCCCAGCGCGGCGGCGAGGTCGCCGAGGTGGTGGGCCACCGGGCCGAGGGTGAGGATGCCGCTGCCGGCCCCGGCCAGCTCGTCGGCGGCGGGCGCCAGTTCGGCGTACGCCCACCGCATCGTCGCGCCGTCACCGAGGGCCAGGGCGGCCCGGGCGGCGAGGCAGAGCCGGGCCTCGCGGAGCAGGTCGTGCGGTGACTCCGGGAGGGCGCGCAGCGCGGCGGCGGCCTCGCCCCGGTGGCCGGTGGAGAGCAGCACCAGGGGCCGGGCCCAGGGCTCGTACGGCCCGAAGTCCCCGTCCGCCCGGGCGTGCCGCCCCGGCCCGCTGGCTCCCCGCTCCCCCGGTGCGGGTGACAGGCGCAGGCACAGCAGCGCGAGGGCGAGCAGGCCGTGCTCCAGGCCGGGCATCCCGCTGCCGGTGAGCGTGGCCTGCGCGGTCCGGTATGCGGCCTCCGCCCCTTCCGGGTCACCGCCGACCGCCAGCCGCAGGGCGGCGTACCACCGGGTGAAGACGCCCACCAGCGGCAGGTCGTACCGCGCGGCGAGGCGGTCCGCGGCGTCGGCGTGCGCGTCCGCGACCGTGAGGTCGGCGAGGGCGCAGTGCGCCTGCAGGAGGACGAGGTGGCCGAGGACCTCGAAGCTCACCAGTTCGTGCCGGGCGGCCAGGTCGACCAGTTCGGCGCCGATGCGGGCGCGCTCGGCGGCGAGACCGGCCCGGCCGAAGGAGTGCAGGAAGCGGGCGTTGAGCGCGTGCGCGAGCAGCGCCGGGTGCGACAGCCGCCGGGCGATGGCCTCCGCCTCGCGCGCCGCCCGGTGACCCCGGTCGGTGGTCGTGCCGCGCAACTCCAGGGCGAGGGTGCTCAGCAGCCGGCTGCGCCGTTCCGGCTCGTCGTCGCCGAGCGCGGCCAGCGTGCGCTCGGCGGCCCGGACGACCTGGCGGGAGAGCTGCTCGTCGTCGTTGCGGGTCCAGATCGCCGGGACGTCGAACGCGGTCAGCACGCTCGTGGCCAGGCCCGGATCGTCGAGCCCGACGGCCGTGGTGATCGCCGCCGACCGGAGCCGACGCGCCTCGTCGAGGTGGCCGGTGACGGCGAGTGCCCGGCCCAGTCCCATCGCCGCGTCCAGCCGCCCGCGTACGTCGTCGTCACCCGCACGGTCGTGGGCGGCGACCGCCTGCCGCCACAGGCGGGCCGCCTCGTGCGGGTGGAAGCGGCGTTCGGCCTGCGCTGCCGCCGCCCGGGCGTAGCGCGCGGCGCGGGGCGCGGTGGCGCGGGTCGCCGCGCGGGCGAAGTGGTGGGCGAGGGCGGCGACGTCGTGCGGGTACAGCCGCTCGATGGCGTCCCCGGCGGCGGCGTGCCAGCGGGCCCGGCGCGGCCCGGACAGGTCGCCGTAGAGCGTGTCCCGCACCAGGATGTGGGTGAACCGCAGCCGCCCGTCGGCCTCGTGCTCGCCGAGGAAGCCGGCCGCCAGGGCGCGGTCCAGGGCGTCCAGCACCGGCGCGGGGTCGCCGGCCAGCGCGGCCAGCACGTCCGGGTCGACGTCGCGGCCGAGCACCGCCGCCTGCCGCAGCACGGTCTGCGCCGCGTCCGGCAACCGGGCGAGGCGGTGCCGGATCACGTCCCGCACCCCCGCCGGGACCTGGTGCAGCGCCGACTCGCCCTCGGCCGCGAGCAGCCGCGCCAGTTCCCGGACGAAGAACGGGTTCCCGCCGCTGCGACGGTGGATCAGGCGTACCGCCGCGTCGTCCAGCGCGGGTCCGGCGACGGCGCGGGCCAGGTCGCCGGTCGCCGGCTCGGGCAGGCCGCCGAGGTAGACCCGGACCGGTTCGGTGGGGGCCACCCGGGCCAGCGCGGCGGTCAGCTCCGGGGTGATCTCGGCGGCGCGGTACGTCCCCACGACCAGCAGCGGGCCGGCGACCGGCTCCGGTTCGCCGACCAGGGCGGTCAGCAGGTCCAGGGTGTCGGCGTCGGCGCGGTGCAGGTCGTCGACGACCAGCAGCACCGGCGCCCGGCCGGCCGCCGCCGACACCACGGCGGCGGTGGCGCGATGGACCCGGAACCGGGCCGCCGCCGGGTCCTCGCCGGGACCGACGGCGTACGGCCCCGCGCCGGTGCCGTGCGAGCCCGGGCCGGTGCCGTCCGACCCCGCGCCGACGGCGTGCGGCCCCGGGTCGGGACCGGGCGACGGTGCCTCCCGCCGGCCGGTGGCGGGCGGCACCGGGTCGGTGGCCCCGGTGAGCGCGTCGGTGATCTGGGTCCACGGCCAGGCGGCGGGAGCGCCCTCGTACTCGGGGCTGTGGCCCCACGCCGTCGTCCAGCCGCCGGCGGTCAACTCCCCGGCGAGCGCGTCGGCCAGGGCCGTCTTGCCCGCGCCCGCCTCGCCGGAGACGAGGGCCAGCACGGGGGCGCCGTGCCGGGCGACGTGCCGGGCGGCCTGCCGCAGGAGGGTCAACTCCTCGTCACGGCCGACGAACGGGCGGCGGTCGTCGCGGTCCCGGGCACCGGTGGGCGAGGTCCCGCGCGGCGCCGCCGGGCGGTCGCGTCGCTGCTCGGTGCCGCCGCGAGCGGGCGGCACGGCGTCGGCCCGCGCCGGCGGGGACGCCTCGGGCGGGATGAGTTCCGGCGCCTGGGCGAGGATGTCGGCCTCCAGTCGCCGCAGCCGGGGGCCCGGGTCGACGCCGAGTTCCGCCACCAGGGTGTCGCGGGCCTGCCGCAGCGCGGCCAGTGCCTCGCCCTGGCGACCCGACCGGTACAGGGCCGTGGCCAGCAACTGCCAGGCGTCCTCCCGCAGCGGGTGACCGGTGGCGTGGGCCCGCAGCCCGGTGGCCGCCTCGGCGGCCCGGCCCAGGGCCAGCAGCGCCTCGGCCCGCCGCTCGACGGCCAGCATTCGCAGCTCGTCGAGCCGGTCGATCTCGGCCCGGGCCCAGGGCTGCCCGGCGAACTCGGCGTACGCGGGGCCGCGCCACAGGGCGAGCGCGCCGTCCAGGCAGGCCAGCGCCGGGCCGGGCCCGCCCGCTGCCAGCAGCTCGCCCGCCTCGGCGACCGCCGCCTCGAACCGCCAGGAGTCCACCGCGTCGGGCGCGGCACGCAGCGCGTACCCGGGTGGATCGGTCACCAACAGCCGGGCCGGCTGCCGGGGTGGCCGGCCCGGTTCCAGGGCCCGGCGCAGGTCGGCGACGAACGTCCGGATCGCCCCCACCGCGCCGTCCGAGGGCTCCTCCCACAGGTCACCGACGAGCCGGTCGACCGGCACGACCCGGCCCCGGGCGACGAGCAGGCGGGCCAGCACCGCCCGCTGGCGGGGGCCCTTCAGCGCGACGGGACCGAGGTCGTTCACCGCCTCCACCGGCCCTAGCACGCCGAAGGCCACCGGGGGTGCCGCCGACTGCCTGGTCATGGCACCAATCTAGGCACGCCCGGGCGCCGGCTCTCCCACGGCCGGGTCCGCGCGCCGCTCACCCGTTGCTGACCGGTCGCTGACCGGCCCCGGGCAGGCTCGACACCGGACGACGTGGTCCCCGACGACCACCGCGCCCGCCACTTCACCGGCACCACAGAGAGGACCACCCGTGAACCCGACCATCAGGGGATTCGACTACCGGCGCGTCACCGTCGCCGACGGCGTCACGCTCAATGCGGCAGTCGCCGGCTCCGGCAGCCCGGTCGTGCTGCTGCACGGCTTCCCACAGACCCACCTCATGTGGCGGCACGTCGCCGCCGACCTCGCCGCCGACCACACCGTGATCTGCCCGGACCTGCGCGGCTACGGCGACAGCGACAAGCCCGCCGACCCCGACGGCACCGCGTACGCGAAGCGGACCATGGCCGCCGACGTCGTCGCGCTGGCCCGCGCGCTGGGGCACGACCGCTTCGCCCTGGCCGGGCACGACCGGGGCGCGCTGGTCGCCGTCCGCGCCGGCCTCGACCATCCGCAGGCGGTCACCCACCTCGCCGCGCTCGACGTGCTGCCGACCCTCGACATGTGGGACGTCCTGCACGGCACGACCGCCGCCGTCGGCTTCCACCTCTACCTGATGGCCCAGCCGCCCGGCCTGCCCGAGCAGCTCATCGGTGCCAGCCCGGACGCCTTCTTCGGCCACTTCCTCGACGCCTGGACCCGGGACCCGGACGCCCTTCCCGCCGACGTGCGGGCCGCGTACCTGCGGGCGTCCCGGGAGGCCGTCACCTCGATCGTCGCCGACTACCGCGCCTCGGCCGGCATCGACGTCGAGCACGACCGGACCGACCGCGCGGCCGGCAACAGGCTGCGCATGCCGGTGACGGTGCTGCAGCAGGACTGGGGCGCGGCCCTCGGCTACGACGCGGCCGGGCTGTGGCGGGCGTGGGCGCCGGACCTGGAGCACCGGACCGTCTCCTGCGGCCACTTCATGGCCGAGGAGTCGCCCGCCGAGGTCGTCAAGGCCCTGCGCGCCCTCCTGGCCAGGTGACCGGCCGGTAGGCCGTACCGGGCTGGGGTGGCCCGGCGCACCCCGCGCGCCGACGGCCGGCCCGGGTGCGCGGTCCGGGTCGGCTGAGCGGGCGTCGGATCGGCTCGGCGCGGCTCAGTCGTCGTCCTCGTCGTCGCCCGGCGACCCGATGTCGACCCGGTCGAGCAGGGCATCGAGGCGGGCCGCCGTGTCGGGCGAGATCCGCCCATCCTCGACCGCCTCGGCGAGCCGCTCCCGCAGGTCCTCGACCCGCTTCGGCCGGTCCTTCGGCTTGCCGCGGCTCAGGTCGGCGAGCTTGTCCCGCAACTGCTCGACCGTCTTCCGGTCGATCTCGCCCCGGGCCTGCGCCTGCACGAGCGCGGCGGCGAACTCGGCGGCGAGCTGGCGCAGGCCGATCGGGGCCGACTGGGCGGTCGACGGCGGGGCGGAGGGGGTGGCCTCCGGCGTCGGCGACGCGGTGCTCGGCTCCTCGGCCGGCGTGGCCACGGACGGGGCGGCGGTCGGCGGCGGATTCCCGTCGTCGTCGAGGGCGAGCACCCCGACGAGCCCGACGAGCAGCGCGACGCCGGCGGCGACCAGCACCGCAATCGGCCGGTTCCCCGAGGCCCGCGAGCCGGTGGCGGGGACGGGACGCGGGCCGCCGGCGGCCACGGGTCGGCCGCCCGCCGCCGGCACGCCGGCCCGGCCGGCGGTCACCGGGGATCCCGGCCGGCCGGTGGAGGCCGCCGCCGAGGTGGGTAGCGAGCGGTCGACCAGCGTGGGCGGGTGCGCCGGCGGGACCCCGCCCGCCGCCGGGGCGGGCAGGGTCGGCAGGACCGCGGTGTGCGGGTCGGCGGGCGCCGCGCCGGCGAAGCGGGCGGCGAGCTGGGCCGCGGTGGGCCGGCGGGCCGGGTCGGCGGCGAGGCAGGCCAGGGTCAGGTCGGCGACGTCGGCGGGCAGGCCGGGGATCCGCAGGGGCGGCACGGGCGTGTGCCCGGCGTGCACCTCCAGCGCGTCCTCCCAGGTCCGCACGGGCAGCGGGGCCCGGCCGGTGAGGGTGCGGTAGAGCAGCGCGCCGAGGGCGTAGACGTCGCTGGCCGGGTTCGGCGGCCCGGGCCGCATCCGCTCCGGCGCGAAGTAGGCGGGCGTGCCCATCAGCAGCTCGCCGGTCTGCCCGGCCAGCGGGTGGTCCGGGCCGGCGAGCGCGGCGATGCCGAAGTCGAGCACCTTGGCGCCGGTCTCGGTGAGCATGACGTTGCCCGGCTTGATGTCGCGGTGCACCACGCCGATGCGGTGGGCGGCGGCGAGCGCGGCGGCGACCTGACCGGCCAGCCGGACGGCGTCCGGCCAGGCGAGCGGCCCGTCGGCGAGCCGGTCGGCGAGGTTGCGCCCCTCCACCAGCTCCATCACCAGGTACGGCACGACCGCGCCGCCGGCCAGGCTCGCCTCGCCGTAGTCGTACACCTGGGTCACGTGGGGGTGGGTGAGCCGCGCGGCGGCGCGGGCCTCGCGCTGGATGGTGGCCCGCAGCTGCGGGTCGGTGCCGAACTCCCCGGCGAGGGCCTTGACCGCGACGGGGCGGTGCAGCACCTCGTCGTCGGCGCGCCACACCTCGGACATCCCGCCGAGGCCGATGCGCTCGCGCAGGACGTACCGGTCGTGCAACCGAAGGGTGGGCGAGAACGGCGACATAGCCGTTCAGTCTGCCTGGCCCGCCCGGGCGGCCACCACCCGCCATGCCCGGTTGCGCGCCGGCCGTCCCGATGCTGCCGTGACGACCGGCCGCGCGGGTGGCGCACACCACCCGCGCG
>NZ_JBFAVI010000224.1:0-9237 GCF_040679695.1 Micromonospora sp. NPDC052213 | reverse complement strand
TGTTGCCGGCGAACATGACGGTGCAGCGCCCCCGGTGCCCGAGCACCGCGCGGGCCTCGTCCGTCGCCGGCACCGGCCGGAACAGCGCGTCGTCGGTCCAGTTCCACACCACCCGGACCCGGGCCGGGTCCGCGCCGCGGGCCACCACCAGGTCGGCCATCGCTGGCGAGATCACCACGACGGCGCTGGCCAGGCGGTACGTCGCGCGCATCAGCGCGGCGATCCCCCGCTGCAACGCCCGGCCGGTCCGGCCGGTCGGCGCCATGCCCGACCCGAGCACGGACTCCGGCCACAGGTCCTGCACGTGGAGCACGATCGGCGTCCGCCGGGCCGCGCGGGCGATCGCCGCCGCGGCGAACGAGGTGGGCGGCGGGTGGTAGACGTAGGTGACGTCGGCGCCGGCCAACCAACGGACGCCGCCCAGCGCGCTGCTGGCCCCGAAGGAGAGGTGGCTCAGCGCGCGCCGGGCGGCGGACGTGTCGTGGCTGGGGTAGGCGGGCACCCGCCGGACGGCCACCGGGCCGTCGGCCTCGGTGTGCCGCCAGCGTTGCCGCCAGCCCGGGAAGATGCGGCCGTGCGGGTAGCTCGGAAAGGTGGTGAGCACCCGCACCTCGTGGCCCCGCTCCGCCAACTGGCGCGCCAGGTTGCCGGGGATGAACACCCCTTCCGGCGGATACCACTGGCTGACCAGGCCGACCCTCACGCGTCGACCACCGGCTGCTCCGCCCGGGGGGCCTCCACCGGCTCGGGCCAGGTGTCCGGCCGGTCCGGGTCGAACACCTCGTTCGTCCAGAACATGGTGACCAGCTCGTCCGATCCGGTGTTGACCAGCTTGTGCACCCACATGGTGGGCATGTCCACCAGCACCGGCTCGTCGCCGGAGACGGGAAACCGCACCACCTCGGTGTCGCCGACCCTGCGCAGGCTGATCTCGGCCGTGCCGTGCAGCACGACGAACCGCTCCATCTTGGCCAGGTGGAAGTGCTCGCCCCGCGTGATGCCGGGACGGGTCGTGGAGCAGAAGGTCTGGCCGCCCCCACCGTGCGCCTTGACCGTCTCGACCAGCTCGCCCCGGGTGTCCGCCCGGCGCGGCAGCGCCAGCGGATAGTGCGCGGGGAAGCAGTGCGACCGGTACGTGTTGAACAGCCGGACGTCGTGCCGGTCCAGCAGAGCCGGGATCTCCCCCGTCCGGTACGTGGCGGCCACGTCGGCGAGCCGGTCGGCGAGGGCCCGCACGCCGATCCGCAGCGCCGGCATGGCCGGATCCCACGATCCCCCGGCCGGAACGCCGACGAGTCGGGCCGCCGCGTCGGTGACGTGTACCAGGCTCAGCTCCCGGTCGGCGTGCACCTCCGGCCGGCCGCCCTCGGCGAGCAGCCGACAGAAGGTCGCGACCGCGGAGTTGTAGAACGGCCGCCCGTGTTCCCCGTACAGGTTCGGCAGCAGGACGTCGTCGACCGGCAGGCCCGTGTCGGCCAGGATGCCGGCGGCGGCAGCCTTCGCGTCGCCGTAGGGCGTGCCGTTGCCGGCCTGCACCGAGTTGGCGAAGACCACCGTCCCGGGCGGCGTCGGGCAGTGCTTGAGACCCTGCGCGAGCTGGGCCGCGAGCTGCACGTTGCCGGCGGACACGTCCGCCGGCTCGCCCCGGTTGACCCCGGCCAGGTGCAGCACCCGGTCGACCCCGCCGACCTTCGCCGCGACCCGCTGGGGGTCGGCCAGTTCCGCCCGGGTGACGACGACCGGCTCCGGCCAGCCGAGGACGCGCAGCAGCACCCGTACGTGCCAGCCGAGGAAGCCGCCGGCTCCGGTGACCGCGAGCCTCAGCATGCCAGCACCGGCTCCCGCAGGGCCAGCTCCGCGCGGACCTCGGGCAGCGTCTTCAGCAGCTCCATGATCTCCGGTACGCCCATCCGCGGCGCGTTCGCCGAGTTGAAGTCCTCGGTCGGCCCGTCGCCCAGCTCACCCTCCGAGACGTAGAGCGCGTAGTTGAGGTCGCGGGCGTCCAGCGGCACGCGGTAGAAGTTCCCGAAGTCGTCGGCCTGAGTGAGCTCCTCGCGGCTGGCGAGCGTTTCGTGCCACTTCTCGCTGTGGCGTACACCAATCACGTCGAGCTTGAACGGCACGTCGAAGAGCTGGCAGACGGCCTCGGCGAGATCCCCGATCGTGCAGGCCGGCGCCTTGCGGATGAAGACGTCACCGGGACGCGCGTTGTGGAAGGCGTGCTCGACGAGGTCCACCGAGTCGGCCAGGGACATGAGGAAGCGGGTCATGGTCGGATCGGTGACGGTGAGCGTGCGTCCGGCCTTGATCTGCTCGATGAAGAGCGGGATCACCGACCCACGCGAGTACATGACGTTGCCGTAGCGGACACAGGAGACGGTGGTAGCGCTGTTCGGGTTGTTCCGGGCGTGCGCCTGGGCGACCTTCTCCATCAGAGCCTTGCTCATCCCCATGGCGTTCACGGGGTAGACGGCCTTGTCCGTGCTGAGCAGCACGACAGACCCGACGCCGTTCTGCGCCGCGGCCTCTACGACGTTGGCGCTGCCCAGGATGTTCGTCCGGACCGCTTCGAGTGGGAAGAACTCGCAGGACGGGACCTGCTTGAGCGCTGCCGCGTGGAAAATGAAGTCGACGTCGCGGGTCGCCCGCTCCACACTGTCGCGGTCCCGGACATCCCCCACGTGGTAGCGCACGCGCTCGTCACCAAGGGTGCGGCGCATCGCGTCCTGCTTGGCCTCGTCACGGCTGAGGATCCGCACCTCGGCAACGTCGCGGTCCAGCAAGCGGCGGGTCATGGTCTGTCCGAAGGAGCCGGTGCCGCCGGTGATGAGCACTCGGCGTCCAGCGGTCATGAAGCTCATGGATTCTCCCGTGTCGTTGCTCGGCGGGCCGCCACCGGCTGCCTCAGCAGACGGGGCCGCCGGGTGACGCCTCGGCAAACCATCCGGCAGCAGGGCCGTGACTTGCATGGGGCACCCGGGACAACGACATGTGGCCGGTCGAGATACGCTTTTCATCCCAAACCAGTCAAAACGCCTGATAACCCCATGTGGGTCGTCGGCGGATCGTTCAGATCATCCACTTTATGCCATGTTTTGGGTCTCTTCCCGCGCTCTGCCTGGTACAAACGATCCGGTGTCGCCCGCGCCACGCGCCTGAGGCTTCGACACCACCGCCCGCAGCGCAAACCGGCGTCCCGGGGGGAAACGCCCGAGGGAAAGGCCAGGGGTGACCGCCTCCTTGACTCGCCAGCGCCGCCCGCAGTTCGTCAGCTCCGATCAGTCACGCGATCAGGGGGCGAGACGCGCCGCGGCACCTGCACGCCGGCCGGAAGTCCACAAGCCGTCGGGCTCCCGAGACGGCCACGGCCGTATCCGCCCCCCGCTGAGCCTGCCCCCGGTGCTGGTGTTGGCTCTGGTCGCCTTCATGGCCGCCCGCCCGCCGTGGTGGTCGTTCAACTACGCGGCACCGCTGGCCCTGCTCGCCCTGGCCCTCAGTGGACGCGTGCCCCGACCACGACTGCCTGACGTGCTGGCGATCGCGACCGGCGCATGGGCGCTGGCCGCTGCCCTCTGGACGGATCACCCGGAGCTGACCATCCCGGCTGGCTACCGGTACGCCACGGTCTGTCTGCTGTTCGTGGTCTGCCGGCACGTGGTGCGCCGCCGGCGGGATCTCCTCCTGCTCGGTTCGACATATCTCGCAGGCTGCGTGGTCGTGGCACTGGAGTTGGTTGTAAGCGCGGGCAGCGAGCTACGCCAGCAGGGTGAGCTTCTTGACGTCGCCACCCGGTACGGCATCGAGGGCCGGGAGATCAACGCCACCGCGTACACCCTGGCCGTCGGAGTGGTCGTGGCGATACTTCTGACCGCCGCCGTACACCGCCGGCCGATCTTGCGGGTCGCCCCGCCCCTGCTCGCGCTTCCGGTGGTCTGGGGCATGCTCCTCACCGGCTCCCGGGGGGCGGCCATCGGTGCGCTGCTCGGCGTCGTCGTGTTGGGGCTGGCCTGGCTGTTTCCCCGGGCCACCGTCATCGGGGTGGGTGCCATCGCCGGGCTCCTGATCGTCATCGTGCCGTTCGGCTTCGCCCCCCACCGGGTGGCGCTCTGGCTCGACGAACTCTACGGTCGCCCCACGGGGGACATCTCCGGACGCTTGGAGCTGTGGCCGTACGCCTTGTCGACCTGGAGCGAGGCGCCCCTGACCGGTTCCGGTCCAGGTGTCTTCATCGGCACGAATCCGTTCCAGATCGGTCCCCACAACCTGCTGCTGATACTCGGTAACGACCTCGGTCTGGTCGGCGCGGTTCTCTACCTCGGCGTCCTTCTTGCCGCCTGTTGGACCGCGGCCCGTGTCTCGCGGCAGGGACTCGTCCTGACGTCTGTCTTCACCGCCGTGCTGCTGCCGATCTGGCTGAGTGGCCAGTGGGAGGCGGCGCTCGCGATGTGGCTCGCGCTCGCACTGGTCACCGCCCTGTCGGAGCTGCCGGCATCGCCCCGGGCGGCACACCGCGCGCTGCCAGGGGAGCTGTCCTGGGGCAAGCGTCCGATCCTTCCGCAGCATTCCGGACCGAATGCCCAATAGCGGGTCGACAAACCTGACGGGGCGCGACGGTCGAGAACCGTCGCGCCCCGTGACTCTTTCGACTCGTCCCCGAACGACTTGACTCGTCACCGAACGAGGTGAGTAAGGGAACGGGTCGGTGGTTCCGCCCGAGGCGCCGACGGAGGACCGATGGACCGGCGGGCGGCCTCGCCCAGGACCTCCGCCAGGCGCAGGGCCACCTGGTCGGATCGGTGATGGCGTACGGCGAAGGCCAGTCCCTGCCGCCCGAGGCGCTCCCGCAGCTCCGGCTCCCGGCACAACCGGGCCAGCTCCCGGCTCAGGGCCACCGGGTCGTCGACGCCGACGACGACGCCGGCGTCCGCCTCCCTGAGGTGTGCCATCGAGGCCAACTCGACCGGTCCGAACCCGAGCACCGGCCGGCCGGCGGCGAGGTACTGCGGGATCTTCGTGGAGAGCGAGTAGCGGGTGTAGGCCCGGTTGTCCTCGGCGAACGACTCCACGTGTACGAGAACGTCCGCGCCCCGCAGGACCGCGGCCACCTCCGTGCTGCTGAGCGATCGACCAAGGCGTACAGCGGCCAGATCGGCCAGATGGCCGCCGTACCGGGCGACGTCCTGCTGCGGCATGTGCACGGTCAACCGCGCCGCCACCCCCTCGCCGGCCAGCTGGTCCAACGCCTCGCCGATGCGCCGCAGCGACCGCCAGCGCCCCAGGTGCAGGCCGCCCACATAGACCAGCTCGATCGCCGCGCCGTCGGGACGTGGTGGCACGGGGTGTCCAGGGACGGCGAAGTCCTCCGCGTCCACGCAGTTGCCGAAGGCGGCAAATGGCAGCCGGTAGCGGCGCTCGTACTCCCTGGCCATCGGGCCGCTGATGCCCAGCCCGTACGAGGATTGCCGCAGCACAGCGCGCAGCTCGCGGCGCACCGCCTGCCGGGGCAGGCCGAGCACCTGTCCCTGGGCGTACAGCGTGGTCGCCCAGTCGTCCATGAAGTGCGGCACGAGCGGGACGTCGCACTCACGGGCGGCCATCAGTGCCAACCGCATCATCCGGATACTTCCCAGCGTCGCGTACACCACCTGCGGCTGTTGCGCCCGTACCCAGTCCCGCACGTGGGCAGACGGCCGAATCGGAGTCAGATCGAAGAAGGCGGTCAACTCCTTCCGCAGCCACGCCCGAACCGGCCCGGCTTCCTGATCCATGCGGACCGTCCCGTCCGCTCGCGCGCCGCCCGTCGCTGTCACACGCGCCGAGCGCTGCGTCCGCCTCCGCAGCCGGATCAGGTGATGCTCGACCGGGGCGATTTCCTGACCGACGTGCGCGAAGCTGGCGCAGACATCTGTCGTGGGCTCCCGGTCCTCTGTGTAGAGCTGGGCGAGCCGGTCGCGGGGCCAGCCGGCGAACAGGTTCGACAGCGTGATGCCGGTGCCGGAAGTGCGGCTGAACGCAGCCCCTCCCACCACGAGCACGCGCGGATACTCCTCAGGCAGCAATCGGCTCACCCTTCCTCTCCTGCGCCGCCGGCGCGCGGTGCCTCCGCAGCGTCCGGCGGTATCCGTAGAGTGCGGCCGGCAGGACGGTCAAGGCGTAGCCCGCCGCCCCGACCCAGGGCACAGCGGTGACGCCGAACCACCGGGCGCCAAACCACTTGCCGAGGATCGAGAGAGCCAGAAAGGCCACCCAGCCCACCAGTTGCGGAACAACCACACCAGCCGCGTTCTGCACCATGAAGCGCGGCGAGAGCGCCGCCTGTAGCACCCACCACACCGCCAGTCCGGCCAACAACCATCGGTCTCCTCCGATTGAAACCGGGAGCCACGCGGCGAAGAGCCAGTCCCCGAAGGACACCAGCACTACCGACGGGACCGCGGCGGCGAGCACGGACAGGACGGTCATCCGGCGGGTGGTGTGCCGCACCCAGGAAAGCTGCCCCTGGGCAAGGGCGTCACCGTTGGCCGGCCAGAGCGGCACGTTGACCAGGACGACGAGTTGCCCGAGTTGGGCGAGCAGCTTCGCCGGAATCACGAAGCCGGCGACGGCGGACAGCCCGAGCGCGTGCGCGATGACGAGGGTGTCGGCGTTGGTGGCCAGTGACATGACCACCGTCAACACGAAGAACAGCCCGCTCAGGCGAGTCAGTTCCCACGCCGTGCGGGCGTCGACGGCGCCCAGCCGGGGCCGGATCCGACGATGACCCCGGCGGAAGAACCAGATCGTGTTGACGAGGTTGACCAACGGCGGCGCGGCGACCGACGTCGCGATCACGAGCATCGGGGACAGGCCGGCGGCCACGACGGCGAGCACCAGAACGAGCCCGGTGAGACTGGCGGCGGCCTGCCAGATGTTGCTGCGTCCCACCTGCTGATAGGCGTACTGCACCCGAGTGATCAGGGAGAGTGGCACGTTCACCAGGAACGCGGTGAGGCACATGAGTGCGATGAGCCGGGTCTGGCCGGACGTGACTTCGCCACTGACGTTGAAGAGCGACGTCCACGGGATGCCGCCGGCGAACAGCCACAGCAGGGTGATCATGGCAGCGGCCAGTAGTGACAACGTCAGATAGGCGCTGGAGATGTAGCCTCTGGCACGGTCGTCGTCGCCGTGGGCATGGCACGGGGCCAGCTTGGTCATCAGCCCGCTACCCAGTCCGAGATCGGCGAACGACGCCATGCCGACCAGCGCGGCGACCGCCATCCACAGCCCGTACAGATCGGTGCCGAAGTACGGCAGCGTCACCGGGACGAGCACGATCGGCGCGACGAAACCCGCCGCCCGGCTGACCAGCGCGGTGGCCACGCCGGACAGCAGCCGGCGCGTGCGGTCATGCGGGCGGCGGTGGGCTGCCCGCGCGTGCCCGGCCCGCTCGGCGACCCTCCAGGACACGCGTGCCCCTAGTGGCCGGCGAACACGTGACCGGCCATCCAGGACACCGTCTCCCGAAGGCCCTCACGCAACGAAATCGGGCGCACCGCCGGAAAGAGTTCGTGCAGCCGGCGGGAATCAGCCTGGGAATCCCGGACGTCCCCTGGGCGTGGCGGCTCGTGGAACCGCTCCAAGGGACGGCCGAGCAACTGCTCCAGCTCATCGATCACCTCGAGCAGCGAGATTCGCGCGCCGAAGGCGAGGTTCACCACGTCCGGTGCGGACACCCGGCGGACGACCGCGTCGACGATCACCGAGGTGACGCTGCCGACGTAGGTGAAGTCGCGGGTCTGCCGCCCGTCGCCGTGGACCCGCAGCGGCTGCCCCGCCAGGGCCGCGGTGACGAATCGGGGCACCACCGCCGCGTAGGCGTGGTGGGCCGCCTGCCGGGGGCCGAAGACGTTGAAGAAGCGGAAGGGCAGCACCGGCAAGCTGTAGCAACTCGCGTAGGCGACCGTGTACGCCTCGGCGGCGAGCTTGGAGACGGCGTAAGGGCTGACCGGCATCGGGCGCAGCCCCTCCTGCCGGGGCAGCACGGGGTTCGCGCCGTAGACGGAGGAGGACGAGGCCACAATCACCTGCCCGACGTCGTGCCGGCGCGCCGCCTCGAGCACCATCAGGGTGCCGGTGGCGTTCGCGTGGTGGCTCGGCAGCGGGCGGTCGATGGACCGGGGCACCGAGCCCAGCGCGCCGAGGTGCACCACGCTGGCGGCGCCGGCGAACGCCTCGTCCAGCAGGTCGGGGTCGAGAACGGTGCCGCGGAGGAGCGGCACCGGCAGGCCGTCCAGGTTTTCCAGGAGACCGGTGGAGAGGTCGTCCACCGCAACGACCGAGGCGACCTCCGGCGTGTCCAGCAGCGCCCGGACCAGGTTGGCCCCGATGAAGCCGGCACCGCCCGTCACCACTACCTTCACGGTCGTCCCCCGTTTCACCGGTGCCCCAGCCCGACGCCGGTGCGATCACCAAAGGGACAACGAGCACTACAGGTGATGAGTCACGCAAACAAGGACGTACGTCCGCTGCTCATCCTGACGTCAGCGCCCGGACGCGGCGGGCGCCACGGCCGAGCGGCCCGTCGGGGAGGCGTCCGGCGACGCGGCCAGGGAGGCCAGAAAGTCGTGCATCCGCCGTCCCTGCGCCACGGGGCTGCGGGTCAGGCGGAGGAACTCCCGGCCGGCCGCCCCACGCCGGGTCACCTCCCCGGGCGGAAGCGCCAACGCGCGGATCAGCGCCTCACGGAGACCGTCGACCGTGTCCGGCTCGGCGAGCACGAGGTGCGGCAGGTAGTCGGCGGGAATGCCGGGGAGCCGGGTACTGACCACCGGCACCCCGGCCGACAGGTACTCGATGGTCTTGGACGGGAACGAGTAGCGCACGAAACCCTGCGCGACCGGACGGGGGTTGACCAGCACCGCCGCCCGCGCGAGGCGGCCGGCCAGCACGTCCCGGTCGAGCAGGTCCGGCGGCGCGATCCGCGGGTCGGCGGCGGCCTGCTCGCGCAGCCAGGGCGTCAGCTCTCCCCGGCCGAACAGCAGCAGCCGCAGGTCCGGGTCGGGCAGCGCGCGGAATGCCTCCACCAGGCGGTCCACGCCGTACGCGCGACTGAGCCCTCCCGCGTACACCACCTCACGGACGTCGGGGGCGGCCTCGACACGGGGGCGGACTCCGGCGGGCGGATGGAAGATCCCCTCCATGACCAGGTGGGGACGCCCGGGCGCGAAGTCCTCGGCGAGTGGCCCGGTCAGCGCG
>NZ_JBFAVI010000223.1:0-9250 GCF_040679695.1 Micromonospora sp. NPDC052213 | reverse complement strand
GTCGCGGCCCGGCCCGCGCCGCCGCCCGTGGCCGCCGGCGAGCCGGGCCGGTACGCGGTGCGCTCGCCCATCGTCGGCACGTTCTACCGGGCGCCGGAGCCGGGCGCCGCGCCCTTCGTCGCCGTCGGCGACCTGGTCCGCCCCGGCCAGGTCATCGGCATCGTCGAGGCGATGAAGCTGATGAACGAGGTGACCGCCGACCGGGGCGGTCGGGTCGCCGAGCTCCTCGCCGCCGACGGGCAGCCGGTCGAGTACGACCAGCCGCTCGTCGCGCTGGACCCGGTCTGAGGCGGTGCGTGATGTTCGAGAAGGTGCTGATCGCCAACCGGGGTGAGATCGCCCTGCGGGTGCTGCGCGCCTGCCGCGAGCTGGGGGTGCGTACCGCCGTCGTCTACTCCACGGCGGACGCCGACTCCGCCGTGGTGCGCCTCGCCGACGAGGCCGTCCTGATCGGTCCGCCGGCCAGCCGGCGCAGCTACCTCAACGCCGCCGCGATCGTGGAGGCGGCCCGGCAGGTCGGCGCGCAGGCGGTGCATCCCGGCTACGGGTTCCTCTCCGAGGACGCCGACTTCGCCGAGATCTGCGCCGACAACGGGCTGACGTTCATCGGTCCGCCGCCGGAGGTGATGGCCGCGCTGGCGGACAAGTCCTCGGCGCGGGCGCTGATGCGCCGGGCCGGGCTGCCGCTGCCGCCGGGCAGCGTCGCGCCGGTGCCCACCGCGGCCGCGGCGGCGGAGGTGGCCGCCGAGGCGGGCTACCCGGTGATCGTCAAGGCGGCGGCCGGCGGCGGCGGCCGGGGCATGACCGTGGTCGCCACCCCCGCCGAGCTGCCCCGGGCGTACGCGCGGACCAGGGCCGCCGCGCAGGCCGCGTTCGGCGACGACCGGGTGTACGTGGAGCGGTTCCTGACCGGCGCCCGGCACGTCGAGGTGCAGCTGCTGTGCGACTCCCACGGCAACGGGGTGCACCTGGGCACCCGGGACTGCTCGGTGCAGCGCCGGCACCAGAAGCTGGTGGAGGAGGCGCCCGCCCCGGCGCTGTCCGCCGGCACCCTGGAGGCCATCGCGGAGTGCGCCCTGCGCGGGGCCCTGTCCGCCGGCTTCACCGGGGCCGGCACGGTGGAGTTCCTCGTCGACCCCGACGAGCGGTTCCACTTCCTGGAGATCAACTGCCGGATCCAGGTCGAGCACCCCGTGACCGAGATGGTGACCGGGATCGACCTGGTGCACGAGCAGCTGCACATCGCCGCCGGGGTGCCGCTGCGCTGGCGGCAGGAGGACGTCCGCCCGCACGGGGTCGCCATCGAGTGCCGGGTCAACGTGGAGGACCCGGACCGCGGGTTCGCGCCGACCCCCGGCCGGCTGGACCGCTTCGTCCCGCCCGGCGGCCCGTTCACCCGGGTCGACACACACGGCCACGCCGGCTACCTGTTCGGCCCGTACTACGACTCCCTGCTGGCCAAGGTGGCGGTGTGGGCGCCGGACCGGGAGCTCGCGCTCAACCGGCTGGAACGCGCCCTCGACGAGTTCGACATCGCCGGGCCCGGCGTCCGCACCACCATCCCGTTCGTCCGGCGGGTGCTCGACGACGCCGGGTTCCGCAAGGGCCGCTACTCCACCGGCCTGGTCGACCAGTTGCTCGCCGGTCCGTCCGACGCACACCACAGGAGGCTCCGTTGACCGTCACCCATGGCCGTCCGCTGACCGCCGAGATCACCGACATCCTGGTAACCAACTGCGGGCTGGACGCCGACGCCGCCGCCCGCGCCCCGGCCGCGTCCCTGGAGGAACTCGGCATGGACTCGCTGGCGCTGCTCGAACTCTCCGCCGTGGTCGCCGACCGGTGGCAGGTGCGGATCCCCGAGCAGGCCGGGCAGCTCAGCATCGCGGGCGTCGCCGAGCTGGTGGCCCGCCGCGCCGACCCGCCCGGACACACCGAGAACAGCGTGCTCGTCGCCGCGCCGCTGCCGCTGGTCTGGGACGTCACCAACGACGTCGCCGGCTGGCCCGAGCTGTTCACCGAGTACGCCCGGGCGGAGATCCTGGACCGCGACGGCGACACGGTGCGGTTCCGGCTCACCATGCACCCCGACGAGAACGGGGTGGCGTGGAGCTGGGTCAGCGAACGCACCGCCGACCCGGCCACCCGGCAGGTGCGCGCCCGGCGGGTGGAGACCGGGCCGTTCGAGTACATGCGCATCCACTGGAGCTACGCGGAGGAGCCCGGCGGCACCCGGATGACCTGGGTGCAGGACTTCGCGATGAAACCGACCGCGCCGGTGGACAACGCCGGCATGACCGACCGCATCAACACCAACAGCGCCGTGCAGCTCGCCGTCATCAAGGAGAAGATCGAACGCCTGGCCGCCGACGGCGGCGGCCGGGCCCCGGCCGGTGCCGACGGGGCGACGGGAGCCGGCGATGAGTGAGGACACCCTGCGGCTGGTGGCCGCCGCCGACGTCGCGCCGGACGGCCGCCGCGGCGGCGAGCTGCGGGTGCTGCTCGGCCCGAAGACCGTCGGCAGCACCTCCGGCTTCATGGGGGTGGCGACGCTGCGCCCGGGGGAGCGGATCGCCGAGCACTACCACCCCTACAGCGAGGAGTTCCTGTACGTCGTCCGGGGCACGATCACCGCCGACCTGGACGACGAGGCGGTGCTGCTGGCCGCCGGGGAGGCGCTGTTCGTGCCGCGCAACGTCCGGCACCGGCTGCGCAACACCGGCGACGAGGCGGCCGAGGTCGTCTTCCACCTGGGACCCCTCGCACCCCGGCCGGAACTGGGCCACGTCGACACCGAACTCGTCGAGCAGCGGGGCGGGTCGTGAGCGCGAGGAGTGAGCCGGGGTTGCGAGCCCCGCAGTCGCCAACCGAGGTGGCGTCGTGACCGGGCGCCGCACGGTCGTCACCGGCGTCGGGGTGGTCGCGCCGGGCGGCGCCACCCGGGACAGCTTCTGGAAGACCGTGACCGCAGGGCGTACGGCCACCCGACGGATCACCTTCTTCGACCCGTCGCCGTTCCGCTCCCAGATCGCCGCCGAGTGCGAGTTCGACCCCGACGCGGCCGGCATCACCCTCGCCGAACGGCAGCGCGCCGACCGGTACGTGCAGTTCGCGCTGGCCTGCTCCATCGAGGCGCTCGCCGACAGCGGCCTGGAACCCACCGACGCCGAGCGGGAGGTCACCGGCGTGGTGCTGGGCACCGCCGTCGGCGGCACCATGGCGCTGGAGCAGGAGTACGTGCGGGTCAGCGACTCCGGCCGGCGGTGGCTGGTCGACCACGCCCTCGGCGGACCGTACCTGTACCCGGCGCTGGTGCCGAGCAGCCTCGCCGCCGACGTGGCCGTCCGGCACGGGCTGCACGGCCCCGCCCAGGTCGTGTCCACCGGCTGCACCTCCGGCATCGACGCCATCGGCTACGCCCACCAGCTCATCGTCGACGGGGAGGCCGACATCGTGCTGGCCGGGGCGTCGGACTCGCCGATCTCCCCGGTCACCGTCGCCTCCTTCGACGCGATCAAGGCGACCAGCCCGGACAACGACGACCCGGCGCACGCCTCCCGCCCGTTCGACGCCGACCGTCACGGCTTCGTCCTCGCCGAGGGCGCGGCGGTGCTGGTGCTGGAGGAGTGGGAGCACGCCCGCCGCCGGGGCGCGCACGTCTACTGCGAGCTGGCCGGGTACGCCAGCCGCGCCAACGGCTTCCACATGACCGGGCTGCGTCCGGACGGGGTGGAGATGGGCCTGGCGATCACCGACGCGCTGCGCCAGGGCCGGCTGTCCCCGCAGGACGTCTCCTACATCAGCGCGCACGGCTCCGGCACCCGCCAGAACGACCGGCACGAGACGGCGGCGTTCAAGCGGGCGCTCGGCGAGGCCGCGTACGGGGTGCCGATCAGTTCGATCAAGTCGATGGTCGGGCACTCGCTCGGCGCGATCGGCTCCATCGAGATGGCCGCCTGCGCCCTGGCCATCGAGTACGGCGTGGTGCCGCCCACCGCCAACTGGGCCACCCGGGACCCGGAGTGCGACCTGGACTACGTGCCCAACGTGGCCAGGGAGACCCCGGTGGACGTGGCGCTGTCGGTGGGCAGCGGCTTCGGCGGCTTCCAGTCCGCGATGGTGTTCCGGCGGCTGGCGGCGGCGGCGTGAGCGCGCGGGCCGTGGTCACCGGCATCGGGGTGGTGGCGCCCAGCGGCATCGGCGCCGACGCCCACTGGCGCACGGTCGCGGCGGGGACCCGGTGCACCGGCCCGATCACCCTGTTCGACCCGGCGGACTACCCGACCCGGGTCGCCGGGGAGGTGCCCGGCTTCGAGGCGGCGGCGTACGCCGACACCCGGCAGCTCGTGCAGACCGACCGCTGGACGCACCTGGGCTTCGCCGCGACCAGGCTGGCGTTGGCCGACGCCGGGCTGCCCGAGCGGGCCCCCGAGCCCTACGGCTGGGCGGTGACGCTGGCCAGCTCGTCCGGGGGGAACCTGTTCGGGCAGCGGGAACTGCAACGGCTGTGGGGCGGCGCCACCCGCACGGTGGGGGCGTACCAGTCGATCGCCTGGTTCTACGCCGCCAGCGTCGGGCAGCTCTCCATCCACCACCAGTTCAAGGGGCCGTGCGGGGTGCTGGTCGCCGAGTCCGCCGGTGGGTTGGACAGCCTCGCCCACGCGGTGCGCACCGTGCGCCGGGGCACGCCGGTGGTGATCGCCGGGGCGACCGAGTGCCCGCTGAGCCCGTACGCGCTGACCTGTCAGCTCCGCTCCGGGCTGCTCAGCGACGTCGCCGACCCGGAGGTGGCGTACCGGCCGTTCGACCGGTCGGCCGGCGGCTACGTGCCGGCGGAGGGCGGGGCGGTGTTCGTGGTGGAGGAGTTGGGGCACGCGCTGGCCCGGGGCGCCCGGGTCTACGGCGAGGTGACCGGCTGGGGCGCCACCCACGACGCCGCGCACACCGGCCCGGACGCCGGCGGCGACTCCGCCCGGTACGCCCGGGCGATGCGGCTGGCCCTGGACCGCTCCGGGGTCACCGCGGACGAGGTGGACGTGGTGGTCCCCGACGCCCTCGGGGTGCCCCGCTTCGACCGCGCCGAGGCCGAGGCGCTGCGCGCGGTCTTCGGCGACCGGCCTCCGCCGGTGAGTACGCACAAGGCGCTGACCGGCCGCGCCCACCAGGGCGGCTCCGCGTTGGACGTGGCCACCGCGCTGCTCGCGTTCCGCCACGACACGCTGCCCGCCTCCGCCGGTCCCCGCGAGCCGGCGCCGGGCTGCGAACTGGGATTCCTGCGGGCGCCCCGGCAGCCGCGCAGCCGGCTGGCGCTGGTCTGCGCCCGGGGTTTCGACGGTTTCAACAGCGCGTTGGTGCTGCGGGGAGCGCCACCGGCACCGAGGGGAGCAGCGGAATGAGCGGGTCACGGGCTCGGGTCGTCTTTCTCGTGCGGGTGGCCGAGGAGCGGACGGCGGACTTCCTGCGGGCGTACGAGGCGGTGCGGCACCTGGTCGCCGACGGTGTGCCGGGGCACCTGGTCGACCAGGTGTGCCGGTCGGCGGCGGACCCGGAGCAGTGGCTGATCACCAGTGAGTGGGAGTCCCTGGCCGACTTCGAGGCGTGGGAACGCAGTCCCGGGCACCGGGATCTGGTGCGGCCGATGCGGGAGTGTTTCACCGACGCCCGCTCGCTGCGTTTCGTCGTCCACGCGCAGACTCCCGAGGTGGCGCGCGTCTGACCGCCCTGCGGCACGCCGTGCGCGGCGCGGCGCGGCGTGCCGCAGGATCACCGGCATGGCGTACGTCTTCCTGCTTCTCGCGATCTCCGCCGAGGTCCTCGGCACCAGTCTGCTCAAGGCGACCGACGGGTTCACCCGGCTCTGGCCGACGCTCGGCCTGGCCGTGGCGTACCTGGCCGCCTTCGGGATGCTCTCCCTCGCGGTGCGGGACATCCCGGTCGGCGTCGCGTACGCCATGTGGTCCGGGCTCGGCACGGCCGCGATCGTGGCGATCGGCGCGGTGTTCCTCGGCGAACCGTTGAGCGTGACCAAGGTGGTCGGCGTCGGCCTGGTCATCGCCGGGGTGGTCGTGCTCAACGTCGGCGGCGCGCACTAGGGCGGCGCGCGACGGAACCGGAGGGAGCGCGCCGTGCACGTCCGCCGGTCGGACAGGCCCCCGGACGCCTGCGCGTAGCCGGGCACCCGGGTGGTCGCCGGGGTCCCGTCGCCGGGTGAGGCCCCCACGCGACCGGTGGGCCTGCGTGCCGGGCGGTGGGCCGGCGCCGATCTGCGGACGCACCTCACCCATGGTGAGCGGCGCGCTGCCGTACGCGCTCGATACTGCCTGTCCGATCGAGGGTCTGCAATCCGGCCAGCCGCTTTTTTTGATCTAGCCATTTGCATCTAGTAATGGTTCTCGCGGCTGTCGTAGTGTTCCGGCAGCACCCCGAAAGATGCACCCTTTGGGCGTACTCGCCCTATTTCAGGTTGGGCGGTGGACGGCGGTGAGCATGGATCGTCCGACGGAAAACCCTGCGGCAGGGACCCCGGAATGGGTCGACGACGTGTTGCTCGCAGGGCCTGCGAACGACATTTGTCTACGACTTCCGGAACCGGTGGAGCGGGGCACGTTGCGGCGACTGGTCGCCGATGCGCAGACCCGTCTCGCCGCCGCCGGACTGCGCCCGGGCGGGGCCGCCGCGCTCCGCCTGCCGCCGTCACTGGCGTACGTGGTGAACCTGCTGGCCACCTGGCGCACCGGGGCGCAGGCCGTCCTGCTCGACCACCGCCTCACCGACCACGAGGTGGACCGGGCGCTGGAGCGGCTCACCCCGCAGGTGGTCGTGGCCCCGGTGCGCAGCGGCGGCGGGGCGCTGCGCGTCTTCGTCGACGTCACCGAGGGCGTCACCCCGTACGCCGACCGCCCCGCGGTCAGCGGGCACGCGGTGATCCAGCTCAGCTCAGGCTCCACCGGACCGTCCAAGGTGATCGGTCGCACCGCCGACGACCTCGTCGCCGAGGTGCACCGCTACACCCGCATCGACGGGGTGGCGCTGCCCGGCGAACGGATCATCCTGCTGCCCTCGATGGTCCACGTGCTCGGCCTGGTCGGCGGCCTGCTCTACGGCCTGCACGCCGGCGTCGAGCTGGTGCCGCCGGAGCGGCTCAGCGGCGACGCCGTGCTGGCCGCGATCGCCGCCGACGACTCACCGGCCACCGTGCTCGGCGTGCCGTTCCACATCGGACTGCTCGCCTCCACCCGGCCCGCCGGGCCGCTGCCGCAGTTCAAGCGGATGACCACCGGCGGCGAGCTGGTCCCGGCCGCCGTCGCCCGCGCCTTCACCGACCGCCACGGCGTGCCGCTGGGCAACATGTACGGGATGACCGAGGTCGGCGTCATCGGCACCGACCTGTACGGGCGGCACCGCCCGTCGATCGCCCCCGCCCCCGGCATCGAGGTCCGCGAGGTCGACGGCGAGCTCCAGGTCAGCTGCCCCGCGTCGCCGTACGTCGGGCTGAGCGACCCGACCCGCTGGGCCGACGGCTGGCTGCACACCCGCGACGCCGGCACGGTCGACCCCGGCACCGGGCTGGTCACCGTGCGCGGGCGGCTCGACTCGCAGGTCTCCGTCGGCGGCCTGAAGGTCGACCTCACCGAGGTGGAGACGACCGTCGCCGGGCTGCCGGGCGTCGCCGCCGCCGTGGTCGTCTGGGACAACGGCATCACCGCGTACGTGCAGCCGGACGGGCCGCTGTCGGAGGAGGTGCTGGACAAGCTGCTCGCCGAGCGGCTGGCCGGCTACAAGCGACCGCGCACCCTGCACCTGCTGGATCAGCTGCCCCGCACCACGACCGGCAAGCTGGTCCGCTCGGTCGACGCGCTCCGGGCGGCGGCGACGTGACCGGTCCGCCGCGCCGCCCCGACCGTCCCGTCCCCGTCCACCTGGACCTCCACCACCTCGACCGGCGGCGCGGCGGCGCCGACCACCGCGACCGCCACGACGAGGCCCCCGCCGACCGGCGGGTGCCCGACGCGCAGGCCCGCCACGCCGGGCACCGGCCGCAGCTCGCCGCCGCCCACCGGCCGCGCGGTGCCCGCGCGCCGGGGCGCGCCGGCAGCGGAGGGCACGGGCATCCGCCGGCGCAGGCCGCCGTCGCGCAGCCCCATCCCGAGCGCCTTGCCCACCGCCTCCTTCGCGGTCCACAACCGCAGGAAGTCCGCCGCCCGGCCGCCGGCGGGCCGCCCGGCCAGCCAGGCCGCCTCGGCCGGGGCGTACCACCGCCGGGCCAGCGCCAGGGCGGGCAGCGGTCGGGACCGCTCCACGTCGACGCCGACCGGGCCGGCCACGCGGGCGGCGACCACGACCACCCGGTCGGCGCGGCTCACGCTGACCGGCAGCTCCATCCGCGGGTCCCCATCGGACGTGCCGACGAACGGCCGCCCGTCCGGGCCGTGGCCCACCACGATCTGCGCCTCCGCGCGGCCGAGCAGCGTGGCACCCGCCCGCCGCAGCAGCCGCCCGGCCGGGATCGGCCGACCGCCGTCCCCCCGGCCGACCCACACGTACACGGTGTCCCGACCGGGCACCGGTAACTGGCTCACGGAGAGAGGTTAACCATGCGAGCCGAGATCCGCGCCTTCGTCGTCGAGCAGCTCGAGGACATGAACTACGACGTCGAGGGCATCGACGACGAGACCACCCTCGGACCGTCCGGGGTGGACCTGGAGTCGTTGGCCCTCGCCGACCTGGCCGTGCGGGTGGAGGACCGCTACGGCCTGAAGTTCGCCGACGACGAGTCGGAGAAGCTGGCCCTGATGACGGTCGGCGAGTTCACCACGATGGTCGCCGACCGGGTCGCCGGGGCGACGAGCGACAACTCCTGATGGCCGGTCAGCCCGACCTGGGGCGAGCTGACCTGGTGACCATGCTCGCCGAACTCACCGGGAAGCCGGCCGCCGAGGTCGGCGACCGGATCGGCTCGATGGAGCTGGCCTGGCTGGTGCACCTCGTCGAGCAGCGCTACGACCGGCGGCTCGACCTCACCGACGACCAGCTCGCCGGCATCCGTACCGTCGACGACGCCCTGGCGGTCTTCCGGACCTCCCTGACCGCCCCCGCCGATGGCTGAACGGGCCGCCGTCCAGCTCACCGGCGTCCACGCGACCAGCGCGCTCGGCAGGGGACCCGACGCGCAGCTCGCCGGCGTCCTGGCCGGGACGCCCGCGTTCCGACCGGTGGGCCGCTTCGACACGGCGTCGCGCCGGGTCGACGC
>NZ_JBFAVI010000222.1:0-9357 GCF_040679695.1 Micromonospora sp. NPDC052213 | reverse complement strand
TTCAGACGGCGGTGTGCTCCACCTTGACCGGGCAGGCCCCACCCACTCCACAGTGTGTGGGCGAAGGCCGACGGGATGGCGAAGGAGGTGACGGAGACGGGCCTACTTGGCGGTCGAGACCTCGACCACCAAGGCGACGACGGCTGTGATCGCTTGCAGGATGCCGAAGGCTAAGGCCCACAAGGCGATCCGGGCTTCGACGGTCATCCGCTTCCCGGGAACTGAGGTTGCCAACGGTGACGCGACACTTTGAGGAGTTGCCTGAGCAACGTGTATCGGCAGCTGTGCGAATGACGGCGGGACGATATGCAGCCGGTGCAGCCAGGGATCGAGCCACCTGGCTGCACCCATGTGGCGAACCCATGCCACGATCTTCTGCCGTTTGTGCAGACGGCAGCCGACAATGACCTTGCCGTCGTTCATGCACGGCTTCTTGGTGGTCCTTCCGAGCACAAGACACTTGGCATCGATCCTGAAGCCAAAGTAGTAGCAGATGTACAGAAAAAGCGCTGTTGACCAGAACAGCACGCAAACGACATTCTCCCAGAATGTGGGCTGATGCGCGGGCTCCGAGTTCGCTGCCAAGAGAAGCACGGTCTTGCAGCTTACAGCAGGAACTCAACCGGCCACGGAACGTGATCTTGCGATGCGAGTGGCCGACCAGGTGGGGTGACACTCCAAGATCATGCTGTGGGCAGGCCGTCGGAGGTCAGCCAGCGGTGGCCAATGCTGAACATCTATGGCAGGCGTGCCGGCAGCTCAGCGGCAGGTTTGTCTGGTTTGCTCGGCTGCACTTTCGAGCGAGATCAATACCGCTGGAAGTGGCGGTCATCCGACAGGTAGGAGGCCTTCACGTTCTGAGTTGGCGTCGGTACTCTTCGCGCTCATGGCGTCTCGCGGCAAGTCGAAGCTGTGGCGGTACTGGGGCTACGGCCTCCTAGCTGTGCTCCTCCTGTCCCTCGGTGGCAACTCGTTCGGCCCCGGCATCTACGCCGCTCTCGTCGGCCTCCTACTCTTCTTCGTTCTCTTCCAAGCGCCGGTCTACTGCGGTGCGGTCAACCGGAAGCGTGGCGGCGTAGTCGAGTTCTGCCGTAACAACTCGGCTGGTCTGATGCTGGGCTGCCACCTTCGCCAGCACAAGTGGCAGAAGTTCGGACGCGACTGGTGGTCTCTGGGGTGGGGCGAGAAGACTAGGGGAATCTGGACTGGAGCCCAGGCGAAGCTGGCAACCCTCAGCTTCGTCATCGGTACCGTCACCGGTGTCATCGGTGTCTTCAAGTAGTCCGGCGCTGCCGACGGTGCCGAGCAGTACAGCAGCGAAGTACAGCAACCCACGACACCAAGCGGAACCACAGTGACCACCACCAGCCCGGCGACCAGCGGTGCGAGCCGAACGAGACCGCTTTGCCGATCTCTGGGGGGCAAGGGGTCGTCGGTTCGAATCCGGCCGTCCCGACCGGTTGACCTGGGGAGATGAAGATCTTCTCCGGTAACGGCGGTAACATCCGGTAACGGATGACCTTTGTTTACGGTAACGGCGATGATCGTTCGCCGCCGGCCCGCTGGGTTCGGAATGCTCTGACCTGCCGCTTCGTATGCATCTTGGACGAGGCGGCATTGCGGTCTCTTGATTCCGCGTTTAGTGCTGCAGATTCTTGCCGCCTACGAGAAGCTGTCGGCCCTCGCTCGGGGACTTGGCCTGAAGACCGCCTACGATGGGGTGCCACAGCCAGGCGTCGGTCAGGCGGCCCGTTACCGCCACCTGATGAGGTAGATGCCTTGCCCGGGGGTGGCGAAATGCCCGTCCGCGGGGTGCCCGGTCGCGGAGTGGTAGGTGCCGGGATGGCTGGGGTTGGGTCGCCGAAGCGCCATGTCGAGGACGTACCGGGCCGTGCGCCGGATCGCGACCGCGCTGCCGAGCATGAACAGGGTGTGAGCATGCAGGCGCTGGCGGAAACTGTCCCTGCGGAAGGAACGCCGACGGGCTTGGCGGTTGAGCTCCTGGACCTCGTCCCAGGTGGGGACGTTGTTCGGGTTCCAAGCAATGGTGTGCGGAGCCTCGGTTCTCAGGTGATGGCGTAGCTGCTTCCAGCGGTTCGGGGCGAACTGCAGGTCGCGGTGACTGAGTACCAGGTCCAGCTCGCCGACGGTCACGGTGGCGAGGGAGGGCTCTGGTGGCGTGTTGCCTCGTAGCGGTAGATGGATCAGGGTGTGGCGTGACCGGGCTGCCAGCATCCACAGGCCCGTGATGGTGAACGCGGCGTCAGCGTTGAGTTCCAGGACGAACCAGGGATTGTTGTTGACCAGCACCGCGCCGGTCACTGGCTTGGCTGGGCGGACGACGCGGTACTGATCGGCGCCGAGCCGTCCCTGATATACGCGGACCTTGAGGTTCATCCGCTGACGAGCTGCGCGCGGGCGCGCATCAGCGCGAACCCGAGGAGGTTACGACCGCGCCAGTGGGCGGGATCGTGTGCGCGTGGATCCGTTGCGGACAGGCCGATGCCCCAGACTCGATCCGCTGGGCTGGCTTCCACCAATACCCGATTGCCCGTGCGTGACAGGTACTGCCCGAGGTCTGGGTGCTGGCCGAACTTGGCCACGTTGCCGGCGACGACCAGGTCGAAGCTGCACGCATCCCAGGTGGCCTGGTCGAAGTCGCGGCCCTGCCGACCCAGCGCCTTGACCGCGCCCGGGTGCGGCACCGTAAGCATCTGCGCGGCGATCGCCTCGTCGCCGAACAGGCGAGCCTTGCTGACCATCATGTAGTGCTCAGCCGTGGCGTACCGGATTCCATCCACGACGAATGGGGCTGGCCACCATTGGCTCAAACAGCCCGGTCCGATGCTGCCGTCCGGTTGGGGTTGGTGCCCCCTGAAGAACAGATACTTGACGCCCCCGCCCGTAGCGAGTGCCCGCAGCTCGGGCAGGCCGCGCGCGGCGAGTAGGTGGTGTCGGGCACGACCAGCAGGGTGGCCAGAACCCTATGGTCGTGACCATCGGGTCTGTCTGCCATCCGCGTTCCGAGGCAACTGCTGGCGGAGCTGGTCGCTTTCGTGCCGGGCCTCCAGCCGTGTCCACCGGGGCCCTACGTGTTGCTGCAATCGTCGGTGCGCTGGTTGTTCTGCTCCCCCGCACGCGGAAATGGACCCACCCATACTCAACGGGCCGCGGGCTGGTGTTGCTCCCCGCGCACGAGAGGATGGTCCGAGGTTCGGGCGGCGCGGGCTGAAACGGCCGCCCTGCCTTGAGTATGAAACCCCTGGCGCACCCACCAGGCCTGACAGACCGAGACGATCGTTCAGCCTGAGCCAATCGGCGCCCCCAGAGAACCGGGAGAACCTCAGCGTTCCTGTTTGGTGCGGCGGCATGCTCTGGACCGGCGTCGGCCAAGCCGCCAACGTGGCTCTCGCCGCGTTGCCCCGGTTCACCCTGCCGGTGATACCTCCGCGTCCGGTCGCTGCTACCGCGCCGACATCGCCGCGCCATTCTGGCTCGATCAGGGCCACCTGCTGGTGCCGACCGGTCCCGGCCTCGGCGTGGAGCCGATCCCGGAGACGCTCGACGCGGTCACCGAAAATACCGCGTGGACACGCTCTGATCGAACCGGCGAGCGCTCGCATCGGAATCAGGGGGCCCCACCGTCGCGGGGTACGACAGCACGTGCAGGAGCAGGTTCAGGCTGGCCACGCCGGGTCACCTCTGTCGGCGGTCCATGTTTACGTATACATTCAAGTTAGGGGGCCGTATGCCGTACGCGATCAGTCGGGTGGCCGTTGACTTGGGCGCCAGGGGTCAGGGCATCGCGGTCGCGGCCGCCATGGCGGGCAAGCAAGTGTTCTGGTGCGACCGGCCGAAGCAGCCGCGTGCCGGCTTGACCGTGACGCGGCGGCGGCACCAGCGCGCGCTAGCCACTGTGGGTGGGCCCAACGGCGCGAGCGGCGATCCAGGCGCAGGGCGCGTCAGCGGGCTGGACACGATCCGGCCGAAGCGGTCGAGGCACTGCTGCGCGGCCGGGACAAGCGATACCGACAGCTGCTGCGGGCCGCCGATGAACCGGCGCCGAGACCATCGAACGGCTCCTGCACGCCAGCTACGACCGAAGCAGCCGGCCGTCGGACCAGTTCAGCAGCAATGACCGCAGCGGAGACGACGACAGCGGCCGCTGGACGGCCCGGGAAGGTTCGGTATGACGACAGCCATCAGAAGGATGACCCTGAAGGCGGAGGCCGGAGCGCCGGCCGGGCAGTCGGCGACTGTCCAGGACACCGTCGCACGGATCATCCAGGACGTACGCACCCGCGGCGACGCGGCGGTGCGCGAGTACTCGCAGCGGTTCGACGCGTGGAGCCCGGACAGCTTCCGACTGTCAGCCGTGGAGGTCGAGCGGATCGTGGCCTCGGTGCCGAGCCAGGTGCTGACGGACATTCAATTCGTTCAGGACCAGATCCGCCGGTTCGCCCAGGTTCAGCGCGACTCGATGCGCGATGTCGAGGTCGAGACGTTGCCCGGGGTACGCCTTGGCCAACGTCATGTTCCCATCGTCAGCTCCGGCGCGTACGTACCGGGCGGGCGTTATCCGCTGACCGCCTCGGCCCACATGACCATCGTGACCGCGAAGGTAGCCGGGGTGGAGAGGGTTGCGGCCTGCACACCACCCATCCGGGGCGCGCTGCCGGCCGCGACCATCGCCGCGATGGCGCTCGCCGGCGCAGACGAGATCTACCTGCTCGGTGGCGTGCAGGCGGTGGCGGCGCTGGCTCTGGGCACGGAGACGATCGACCGGGTGGACCTTCTCACCGGGCCCGGCAACGCATTCGTCGCTGAGGCGAAGCGGCAGCTCTTCGGTGAGGTGGGCATCGATTTGTTCGCTGGACCTACCGAGATCCTGATCATCGCCGACGACTACGCCGACCCGTTCGTCGTGGCGGTCGATCTGCTCAGCCAGGCCGAGCACGGCCCGGACTCGCCGGCCGTGCTGATCACCACGTCGGCGGAGCTGGCCCGTACCGTCATCGACCACGTGGAGCGTCTGCTGCCCGGGATGTCTACCCGGGACATGGCAGAACCGGCCTGGCGCGATCACGGGGAGGTGCACGTGGTGCCGGACCTCGACACCGCCTTCGCGCTGGCCGACGGGTATGCCAGCGAGCACGTCCAGGTGATGACCCGAGAGCCGCGCCGGGCGCTGGACGTCATGCGGCACTACGGCGCGCTGTTCCTCGGCGAGGGAACCTGTGTCTCCTACGGAGACAAGGTGATCGGCACCAACCACGTGCTGCCCACCCGTAAGGCGGCGCGGTACACCGGCGGGCTGTGGGTGGGCAAGTTCCTCCGTACGGTCACCTACCAGGAGATCACCGACGCGGCGGCGAGCGCACGTCTTGGCGAGGTCTGTGGCAGGGCGGCCCGGGTCGAGCTGTTCGAGGGGCACGCGCGATCCGGTGACGTGCGGGCGGCCAAGTACGCCGGCGCGCCGTTGCCGTGGACCGACCACCGATTCCCACAGTGAGCGCGAGCATTGAGCTGGCGAGCCTGCGGTCACGAACCGGGGCGGGCGCGGCATGAGGGCGTCCGACGCCTCGCTGACCGGCCGCATGGTGCTGGTCATCGGCGAGGAGCGAACCGGGTTGGTCGGGGTTGTTGGGCTGCGACTCGAATGGATTGTGGGACCGTGAGCGTGACCAGTGAGGACGTGGCACGGGTGGCCGGGGTGTCCCAGGCGACGGTCTCCCGGGTGCTGCACGGCAGCCCTCGGGTGACCGCCGCGACCCGGGAGAAGGTACTCCGGGCGATGGCGGCCACCGGCTACCAGCCGAACCTACTGGCCCGGGCGATGCGGACCCGGCGTACCGGCACGATCGGTGTGGTGGTCGCCCGGATAACCAATCCGTTCTATCCGGAGGCGCTGGACGCCCTCGGCGAGTGCCTGGCTGCCGCCGGGCAGCGGATGGTGCTCTGGGACTCCGACCGGGCGGGTGAGGACGCTGCGTTGGAGGCGGTCCGGCAGGGGATGGTGGACGGCGTGCTGTTCACCACAGCCACCGCCGAGTCGCGGACGTTGGCCGAGGCGCTGGCCCGAAAGGCGCCGGTAGTGCTGTTCAACCGGGGCGTCCCGGGGGCCGAATGCGACCAGGTGACCAGCGAGAACGAGCACGGCGCAGGGGCCGCGGCCCGGCATCTGGTCGAGCTCGGACACACCTCGATCGGCCTGATTGACGGACCGCCGTCGGCGAGCACCGCCCGGGACCGGGCGGACGGGTTCCGGCGTACTCTCGCCGAGCTGGGGGTGCCGGTGGACGATCGGCTGTGTCGTGACGGGGGCTTCTCACACGATGGGGGACGGCAGGCGATCCGTGAGCTGCTGGCCCTGCCCAGGCCGCCCACCGCGGTGTTCTGTGTCAACGACCTCTCCGCGTTCGGGGCGGTCGATGGTGCCCGGGAGCTGGACGTCGACGTACCGGGCGCGCTTTCCGTGGTGGGTTACGACGATGTAGCGATGGCGGCTTGGCAGAGCTACCGGCTCACGACGGTGAGTCAGCCGCTGTCGCGGATGTCCGCCCGGGCGGTGGAGTTCCTGCTGGACCGGATTGCCGTGCCGGAACTGCCTGTCCGGGTCGAGCGGTTGGCTGGGGAACTGGTCCGCCGGGCCACCACCGGGCCGGCGAGCTGTTAATCCGCTGTCGGCTTCGGCGACTGAGGCGGCCCCGATCGTCGGCCGGGGCGACTGGGGGCACAAGTGTCGCTGATGGATGAGGTCGAAGAGGTGCGGCGTGAGCTGCGCCTTCCGGTAGCTGCCCGGCAGCCCTTGCAGCATTTGGCTGAGGCGGGCGATCGGATGCCGGCTCCGCTGCCCGCACCGGACCGGACGGACGCGCTGCTTGCCAAGCTTGGCCTGGCCGAGATCGACCGTCGGGAGATGGCTGCTGCTCGGCCGTCGTCCGACCGGCATCCGGCACTGTGGTGGCTGCTCACCCGGTGCTATAACCAGCTCGTCCGGCGAATGGGGGAGGTCGGGCCGTTACCGGCCTGGCCCTCACTGCCGCCGGAACTGGGCCCGGAGGCCCGATACCTCTACCCGTGGGTCTTCGTCTGCGGTCTACCCGACGTCCGCCGGTACCACCGCCGACGTGCTGTGCCGCCCGAGCTGTCCTGGGGCATCCTCGCCGCGCTGGGCACCCAGATGACGTACCACCGGATGCTGCGTGGCGAGGGTGGGTTGCACACCCAGGACTGGCTGACGTTCCACTTCCGGGGCGCCGTCTATTCGCTCGCTCGTCTGCACATCGAGCGGCTACGGATCTGGTTCGATGCCGACGCCGACGGGGCGGCGGAACCCGGTCCGCGACGCGACGACCGGGCCCTCGGTCTGCATGTCCCTGCAGGAACGCTGCCACCGGAACAGGTCGAGGATGCGCTGCACCTGGCCCACGGCTTCTTCGCCCGGCACTTCCCGGACGAGCAGTATCGTTTCGCGACCTGCGTGAGCTGGCTGCTCGACGACCAGCTGAGGGAGTATCTGCCGGCGGATTCGAACATCATCCGGTTCCAGCGCCGGTTCCGGCTGCTGCCGTCGCCCGGGACCGACGACAACGCCACCATGGTCGAGTTCATCTTTAACCGGCCGCTGTGCGAGTTGGACTCGCTGCCCCGGCACACCCGCCTGCAGCGGGCGGTGATCGACCACATCCGGTCCGGTCGCGTCTGGACCTTCCGTGCCGGCTGGTTCGCGTGGTGACGGCAGCGCGCTGGGCGCTGCCCCGTGCCTGACGGGAGCCCATGTCGATGCTGATCAGCCTCTTGCCTGGTACGAGCGACACCCCTACTCTTTTCGATTAGGCGTTCTTGTATTCGGAATACCGGAGATAGCGTTATCCGCCAAACCGCGGCGGCATGCCACGGAGCGTGTACGACAGGAGTCGACATGGCACAGAACGGGCTGGAAGCGGCCATCAGCCGTCGGCGGTTCCTCGCCTTGGCCGGTGCGGTGGGCGGCGCCGCCGCCCTCGCCGGCTGTGGCGGTGACGGGTCATCCTCTGGCAACGGCGTCACGTACTGGGTGCCGCCGAACGCGGAACTGCCCCGCATGCAGTCCTTCCTCAAAGGGATCAAGAGCGGGTACAAGAAGGCGCACCCCGGCGCCGAGCTTGAGAACGTCGTGGTCCCGTGGGAGGACGCGCTCACCAAGTACACCGCAGGTTTCTCCGGCGGCAATCCGCCAGATGTCACGTACCAGATCCTTCCGTGGATGAACAAGTGGCGCAGTACCGGCGTGCTGGCCGACTTCCGGTCATTGGACAAGGCTTTCACCGACAAGTTCGTGGACGGCCTCAACGCCGATTACCTCAAGGCCGCCGAAGGTCCCAAGGGTGAGCTACTCGGCCTGCCGTACGTCGGTGGCTTCTGGACGCTCGTCGTCAACGAGGCCATCTGGGAGAAGGCCGGCAAGCCAGCGTTGCCGAAGACGTACGACGAGATGATCCCGTTCGCCCAGGCGATGACCTTTGACAAGAAGGGCCGTAAGCTGGGGGAGAGTGGGTACGACGCGCGCAACGTGGAGCACTACGGCATGACGTGGGCGCCTGTCCCGGCCATTCAGGACAATTACCTCTGGCACTACTTCTGGAGCTACGGCTCGGACTACATCTCCGCGGACGGCAAGGACATCGGCTTCAACAACGACGCCGGCCGGGCCGCCCTGCGGCACATGAAGGCGATGGTCGACTCCGGAGCGGCCACCCCGCCGAGCCTTTATGCCGAGGAGGAGCGGTGGCGGGCGGCGGTGATGACCGGCAAGACGGGAATGGCCTGGACCGAAGGCGTCACCGTTGAGTACGCCACGAAACACCCCGAGCTGCGCGTCAAGGTCCTCGAGCCTCCTGCGGGACCCGGGGGCGCGTACGTGGTCGGGGCATGTGGCTTCCTGTCCGTGTCCAGCAAGACCAAGAACAAGGACGGCGCGGTCAACCTGGTCAAGTACCTGTTGGACGACGAGCCGCTGCAGACCTTCAGCAAGCTCATCCTCGCCAAGCCGGTGCGCCCGCAGCCGAGCAACTACTATGACGGGCTCGAAGACCCCCGGATGACCAAGTTCATGAACGAGGCAGCCAGCTTGTCGAAGTTCGTCAAGACCACCCGGATCCTGCCGTACCAGCCGCAGGAGTACCTGATGGGCAAGATCAACGACTATCTGCTCGGCCGCCAGAACCTGGACGCGATGATCACTGAGGCGTCGAACCAGATTCAGCAGATGGCCAAGGCGGCGAAATGAGCGCACAGCCGGTGGTTGTGGACCGCCTTGGCGGGCCAGGTGACCGGCGGTGAGCGTCGGAACACCGGCCCGGGCGCCGGCCCCCT
>NZ_JBFAVI010000221.1:0-9405 GCF_040679695.1 Micromonospora sp. NPDC052213 | reverse complement strand
GGCGTCCCGCCCATCCGGATCGTCCGGGGGGCGGCAGCCGCAGCGCCCCGCGCTTGCGCCGGGGCAATGCCCGGGTCAGGTCCACCGCGACCACGGTCTCGACCGCCGTGGCGCCGGCGGTACGGCGGACGAGGGGCGCCACCTTGTCCCAGACGACCGCGACGCGGGCGCCGTGGTCGGCGAGCTGGTGCGTGAGCTCCTGCTCGGTGTAGAGCGGGTTGTGCTCCACCACCACCGCGCCGAGGCGCAGCACGGCGTAGAAGGCCATCACGTGCTGCGGACAGTTCGGCAGCACCAGCGCCACCCGGTCGCCCCGGTCGACGCCGAGCCGCCGCAGCGCCTCCGCCGCCCGGCCTACCTGGTCGAACAGGTCGGCGTAGGTGGTGGTGGCGCCGAAGAAGTCGAGGGCGACCCGGGGACCGAACCGGTGGGTGGCGTCGCGTAGCAGGTCGACCAGCGACTCGTCGCACGGCGGGATGGTCGCCGGCACGCCCGGGGCGTAGCTGCGCAGCCAGGGCCGCTCCGCACTCAGGTCCATGTCTCTCCTCCGCACCTCACGCGCCGCCGGGCCTACTTCACGGTAACCTACGGTCACGTAGGTATTGGTCGGGGTCCCCGGCGCCCGGACGCCGGCCGTAGACTCCGACGATGCGGGATCGGCGGGCGGCGGTGCTCTGGTCGGTTTTCGTCATCGTCGCCGCGGGGTCGTCGGCGCTCGTGACGCTCCGCCCGGACCGCCTCTCCGACCTGCACATCTACCGGGGCGCGCTGCTGCACCTGCACGCCGGCCGACCGCTGTACGACTTCGTCGCCGAGAACGGCGGGCCGTTCACCTACCCGCCGTTCGCGGCGCTGGTGCTCTGGCCGGTCGCCGCCGTCCCCGAGGGAGTCGCGCAGGGCGTCTGGCTGGCGCTGACCTGCCTCGCGGTGGTCGCCATCGCGGTGCCGGTGGGCCGCCTGCTCGCCGGCCCCGGGCCCCGGCAGGCCCTCGTCGTGCCGGCCGTCGCCTGCGCCCTGATGCTCTCCGCGCCGGTGCAGAGCAACCTCCGCTTCGGCCAGGTCAGCATCTTCATCGTGCTGCTCGCGCTGCTGGACGGCATGGGCGTCGTCCCGGCCCGACTCCGGGGCGTGCTCGTCGGGGTGGCCGCCGCGATCAAACTGACCCCGCTGCTGTTCGTCGTCTACTTCCTCGCCACCGGACGCTACCGGGACGCCGGGCGGGCCGTGGTCACCTTCCTGGGCTGCGCCGCGCTGGGGGCGGCGGTCCTGCCGGCGGCGAGCTGGACGTACTGGACCGAGGCGATGCGCGACACGGGTCGGATCGGCAACCTCGCCTCGCTCGGCAACCAGTCGGTGCACGGCATGCTGCTGCGGATCGGGCTCGACGAGGCGTCCCTGCCGCTGCTCTGGGCGGCCCTGGTGGCCGTTCTCTGCGGGGTGGCCCTGCTGCGGGCGCGGCACCTCGCCGCGCACGGGCGGCCCGGGCACGCCGCCGTGCTCGTCGGGTGCGCCACCGTCGCCGCGTCCCCGGTGTCCTGGACCCACCACCAGATCTGGCCGGTGCTGGCGGCGATGCTGCTGATCGGCGCCGAGGGGATCGCCCGGCGGGTGGCCGGCGGCGCGCTGCTGGTGGCGATGGTGGTCTCGCTGGGGGTGGTGCTGGCCCCGGTCTCGACGACCCCCGGGATCCAGTTCCTCTTCGAGAACGCCCGGGCGCTCGGCGTCGGGGTGCTCTGCCTCGCCGGGTTCGGCGGGGCGGCACTGGCCGTGGCGGGCGCGGGCCGGCGCCCCCGGGCGGCCCGCGGCTGGCTGCGGGTGGGCACCACCGCCGCGCTGGCCGTGGCGTTCTTCGCCGTGCAGCCGCTGCCGGCCGGCGCCGACCCGACGTTCAAGGCGTACACGCTGTCCGACGTGGACAATCCGCGCTACTTCTTCGTCTGCCGGGGCCCGGTGCAGTGCGCCGCGTACGGCACCGACGCCCCGGTTACCTTCGGCACCCGGCGCGAAAAGACCAAGGTCCGGGTCAACGGGGTGGTGTCGCCGGCGGTGGCCCGGCTGGAATACCACTCAGCCCCCGGCGGCGCGCCCCGGGTCATCCCGCTGCTGGCGGCCCATCCGGGGCCCCGGACGTTCTCGTTCCGGTCGGCGACCATGGCCCACGGCCGGCTCGTCGCCTACGCCGCCGACGGGCGACCGATCGCGACCTACGACGAGGAGCTGGCCGCCGCGCTCGACGTCACCGGCGCCCGGCGGAGTGGCGCATCGCCTGCCGCCCCTTGACCGCCGCCAACACGACGACCGCGAGCAGCGCCACCGCGCCGATGACCACCAGCCAGCGCACCGCCTCGAGGAGCAGCCCGAGCAGGACGAGCGCGCCGGCGATGACGGCGACGACCCAGAGCATGGCCCGCATGTCGACCTCCCGTGACTCCGGCCGCGTCGCGGCCCCCGCCCGCCTTCCCGGTCCGGCCCGCACCATGCGGCGCGGAGCGCCGGAACGCCTGGTCAGGTGGCCTGTCAGAGCTGGGCGACGTACACGGTGTTGGTCGACTCCCCGCCGGTCAGCGGGTTGGCGAACGGGACGTCGTGCGCCCGCGCGGTACGGAACACCGCGGCGAGCGCCTCCTCGAACGCGGCGTCGGGCGGGTCGTCCGACCAGAGGGCGAACACCCCGTCCGGGTGCAGGTGGGCGGCGAGCCGGCGCAGGCCGTCCGGGGTGTAGAAGGCCGCGTGGGTGGGGTGCAGCACGTTGCGCGGCGAGTGGTCGACGTCGAGGAGCACGGCGTGGAACCGCCGTCCCGGCGCCTGCGGGTCGAAGCCGGTGCCGCCGGCGACGGCGGCGAAGAAGTCGGCCCGCACGAAACGGGTCCGCGGGTCGGCGGCCAGCCCGGCGGCGAACGGCAGCAACTCGCGGCGGTGCCAGTCGATGACGTCCTCGATCGCCTCCACCACCAGCAGCGAGCCGACCCGCTCGTCGGAGAGCGCCGTGCGGGCGGTGTAACCGAGGCCGAGGCCGCCGACGACCACGTCGAGGTCGCGCCCGGCCAGCGGGGCCAGCCCCAGCCGGGCCAGCTCGATCTCCGCGACGGGGAAGAGGCTGGACATCAGGAACTCGTCGTCGAGCTTGACCTCGTACACCTCGACGTCGAGCGACGGGTCGCGGCGCCGACGCAGGCTGATGAGGCCGATCGGGGTGTCCCGCCAGGCCAGTTCCTCGAATCGCACGCCCACGGGCCCGGATGCTACCGGGCGGCGCCCCGAGGGCCGGCCACCGGCGCGCATTCCTTCCGCCCAGCCGGGTATGCGCGCTCGTCGAGGGCCGCCGACCGGGGGCCGGACAGGGAGCGCGCACTGTGGCGGACATGCTGGCCGGACGGCTGCACGTGGCGGACCGAGCGCTGCGGATGGAGTCGGTGCCGGTGCCGGAGCCGGAGCGTGGGCAGGTGCGGATCAGGGTCGAGGCGGCGGGTGTCTGCCTGTCGGACGTGCACCTGATCGACGGCACCCTCACGCCGCTCTACCTGCCCGGCGACGTGGTGACGCTCGGCCACGAGGTCGCCGGGGTGGTCGACGCGTTCGGCGACGACGTCGAGGGGTGGGAGCCGGGCCAGCGGGTGCTGCTCCAGGCGGGGGAGCGGGACCGGCGCGGCACGGTGTTCACCCGGGGCGTGGACTACGACGGCGGTTGGGCCGAGTACGCCGTGGCCCGCGAGGACACGGTGGTGCCGATCCCGGACGACCTGCCGTTCGAGCAGGCCTGCATCATCCCGGACGCGGTCTCCACCCCTTGGGCGGCGGTGACGGACACCGGGCGCACCCGGCCCGGGGAGGCGGTCGCGGTGTGGGGCGTGGGCGGCCTGGGCGCGCACGCCGTCCAACTGCTGCGTCTGGTGGGTGCGGCCCCGGTGATCGCGGTGGAGCCGCTGGCGGCGGCGCGGGACCGGGCGACGGCGCTGGGCGCCGACGCGGCGCTCGACCCGGCCGACCCGGGGCTCCGCGACGCCGTGCTGGAGTTGACCGGCGGGCGGGGCCTCGACGTCGCGTTCGACTTCGCCGGGGTGACCCCGGTCCGTGAGCAGGCGCTGACCGTGCTCGCCCGCCGGGGCCGGCTGGTGCTCGCCGGGATCGCCAACAAGCCGGTCACGATCGCGTCGGACAGCCCGTTCAACTACTTCCAGCAGGCGCTGCTCGGCCACTACGGCTCGGAGTCCGCGCACGTCGAGCAACTGGTGTCCCTGGCCCGGCAGAAGCGGCTCGACCTGAGCGCGTCGATCAGTGACGTGCTGCCGCTGGCCGAGGCGGAGGAGGCGGTGCGGCGGGTGCACACCAAGGAGGGCAACCCCATCCGGCTGATCCTGCGTCCCTGAGTGGCGCCGGCCCGCCGGGTCGCCCCGCGACTCCGCCCGCCGCTGGAGCTGGCGTCACGGCCGCACCGCCGCCCGGCCGGGTCGGTCTGCCCGGCCGCGCCGGTCGTGCCGGTCGCGCCGGTCGTGCCGGTGGCGTCGCCGGCGACGGCGCGGCACACCGGCACCCGCCGTCCGGTCGGGTCGGGCGCGGCGCCGGCGGTCGCGCAGCAGCGCCCCGACCGCGGCGGCGGCCACCGCTCCCGCCACGACCCAGAGCAGCGGGCTGGTCCGCACCTGCCCGGGGAGCTGCTGGCCGAGGACGAAGAGGCCCATCGCCGCCACGAACCACCCGAACGCCTTGCGCAGCACGTCCTCGCGGACGTGCCCGGCGAGCCGGCCGCCGGCGAGGCTGCCGACCACGGCGGCGGCGGTGACCGCGGCGGCCAGGCCCCAGTCGACGTCGACGGTGGACAGGTAGCCGGCCAGGCCGGCGAGGGACTTCATCGCGATGACCACGAGCGAGGTGCCGACCGCGGCCGGCATCGGCAGGCCGCCGAGCAGGGCGAGGGCGGGGACGACCAGGAAGCCGCCGCCGGCGCCGACCAGGCCGGTGACCAGGCCGACCACGGCGCCGTCGAGCACCACCCGCAGCACCGGCAACTCGTGCGGCACGGGCCGGCCGCCGCCGCGGTCGCGCCGGCCGCGGATCATGGCCGTCGCGGTGGCGAGCATCATCAGGGCGAAGCCGGCGAGCAGGACCGCGGCCGGGACGAACGCGGCGAGGCGGCCTCCGGCGTACGCGCCGGCCATGCCCGCGGCCCCGAAGACCAGGCCGGTCCGCCACCGGACGCGGCCCGCGCGGGCGTGGGGCAGCACGCCCACGGCGCTGGTCACCCCGACGACCAGCAGCGAGGTGGCGATCGCCTCCTTCGGCGGCAGGTCGGCGACGTAGACCAGCAGCGGTACGGCGAGGATGGAGCCGCCCCCGCCGAGCAGGCCGAGGCTGATCCCGATGAGGACGGCCAGCCCGACGGTCAGCGCGAGGCCGCCGGTCACGACCGCTGCCCGGTTGTCGACCCCGCACGCAGTTGGCCGACGACGGTGTCCAGGTCGCAGCTGGCGCCCCGGTTGTAGGGCAGCTTGCCGAGCAGCATGCCCATGGCGCAGGTGTTGGTGACGGCGGCGACGGTGAGCCCGGCGCCGATGAAGCCGGCCACCCACTTCAGGCCGGGCACGAACACCGAGCCCAGGATGCTGACCAGGACGATCGACCCGGCGACGAGCCGCACCTGTCGCTCCAGGTCCCAGCGCGGGGCGCCCTGCGTGATCGGCGCGTGGGCGGCCTGCCAGGCCGTCATGCCGCCGTTGAGGACCTTGAGGCGGGGCAGCCCGGCCCCGGAGAGGGCCTGCTCGGCCTGGGTGGCGCGGACACCGGAGCGGCAGATCAGCACCACGTCCTCGTCGAGGTGGTGGCGCAGTTCCTCGCGGTGCTCCTTGAGCAGGTCGAGCGGGACGTTGTAGGCACCGGGGATGTGCGCGGTCTCGAACTCCGCCGGGGTGCGCACGTCCAGCAGGCGGGGCGCGCGGCCGGAGTCGATCAGCTCGCGCAGGGCGGCGGCGTCGAGGACGGCGGGGCGGGCGTTCTCCGAAGTGCTCATTCTTCCTCATTCGGGGTGTGTCGCGCGGAATCTGGGCAGGGACCGGCCGGCCACGGCGTTTTCGCGGCGGCCGACTCGGACAGGGGGTTGGCCGGCCGAAGCCGCTTCGCGGGGGCCGACCGGCGCAGGGGCTGGCCGGGCGCCCCCCGCGGGCGCCGCCCGCGGCCCCGCGGCAGTCGGGCGGCCCCGCCCGGCGCTGGGGGGGCCCGCCCGCCGCGTTGGGGGGCGGCCGGCGGCCCGGTTCAGGTCAGGCGCCGCCGACCATGGCGACGCCGGCGGCCTCGGCCCGGGCGAACGCGTCGTCGAGCACCACGACCTCGCGGCCCGCGTTCGCCAGCAGCGACGCGGCGGCGGTGGCCCGGTACCCGGAGCCGCAGTGCACCCAGACCACGCCCGGGGGCACCTCGGCGAGCCGCGCCCGCAGGTCGGGCAGGGGGACGTGCACGGCGCCCTCGACATGGCCGGCGCGCCACTCGTTGGTCATCCGGACGTCGAGCACGACGTCCGGGGCGGGCAGCCCCGCCGGGGTGTTGCCGGCGCGGGCGGCGGCCAGCGCGGGGAAGTCGGCGGTCCGCAGGTCCCGCAGCTGCCCCGGGTCGGCGGCCCACTGCTCGGCCGTCCCGGTGGCCTGGGCGGCGGGCCGGTCGATGCCGATGCGGACCAGTTCGCGCTGGGCGTCGGCGACCTGCGCCGCGGTTTCCGCGAGCAGGGTGATCGGTGTGCCCCAGTCGACGAGCCAGCCGAGCCAGGTCGACATCGGGCCGTCGAGCCCGAGGCTGACGGTGCCGGCCAGGTGCGAGGCGGCGTACGCCTTGCGGTGCCGCAGGTCGACGACCCACTGGCCGTCGGCGATCCGCTCGCGCAGCGCGGCGGCGTCGGCCCGGGCGACCGGGGTGAGGTCCACGGGCGCCGGACCGGCGAGGTTCGCCACGCCCATGTGGGCGTAGTAGGCCGGGTAGGCGTCGAGTCCGGCCAGGGTCTCGGTGACGAACTCGTCGGCGGCCAGCCGCAGCACGGGGTTGGCCCGCTTCTCCCGGCCGATGGTCGACTCCGGCGCGTCGGACTGGCTGGCCGAGCAGAAGCTGCCGAAACCGTGGGTCGGCCACACCTCGGCCCCGTCGGGCAGCAGGTCGGCCAGCCGTTTCGCCGACGCGTGCTGGTGGTGGGCGAGTTCGTGGGCGTGCTGCGCGCCGAGCAGGTCGGTGCGGCCGGTGGTGCCGAAGAGCAGCGAGCCGCCGGTGAACACCCCGACCGGCCGCCAGCCGCCGTCGTCGGCCTCGTCGAGCGCGTACGACAGGTGGTGGAAGGTGTGCCCCGGCGTGGCCACCACCCGGAGCCGCATCGTGCCGGAGACGGGCACGGTGTCGCCGTCGGCGACCGGGGTCCGGTCGAACCCGACCTCGTCGTCGGCGGCGACCAGGTAGTCGGCGCCGGTCAGCCGGGCCAGTTCCAGGCCGCCGGAGACGTAGTCGTTGTGGATGTGGGTCTCCACCACGTGGGTGATGCGCACACCCTTGGCGCCCGCGAGGTACGTGACCCGGTCGATGTCGCGCTGGGGATCGACGACGATCGCCACCGCGCCGTCGGAGGCCAGGTAACTGCGGTCGCCGAGCGAGGACGTCGCGATGACGGACACCTCAACTGCCATTGCCGTGCTCCTTGTGGGATCCATACCCCGGGGGGTATCCGACGGGCACACGTCCGCGGTTGTCGACGTGTGCGCACTGCTTACCCACCCACGTCGCTGTCACGCGACGTGGGTGGCCGTGCTCCGTGCCGGTGTGCTCAGGCCAGCGAGAGGAAGAGCTTCTCCAGCTCCTCCTCGGTCATCTCCGGCGCCTCGCCGCGCTCGCGGGCGGCGTTGCAGTGCCGCATCCCGGACGCAATGATCTTGAAGCCGGCCCGGTCGATCGCCTTCGACACCGCGGCGAGCTGGGTCAGCACGTCGCGGCAGTCCTGGCCGGTCTCCATCATCTCGATGACCGCGTTGAGCTGCCCCCGGGCCCGCTTCAGGCGGGTCAGCGCGTCGCTCGTCATCTCGGGTCGAAGCTTCACTCCGCACCTCCTCGTCACCACTATACCCCCGGGGGTACCCGACGACGCCATGCTACCCCCGGGGGTACGGCAGGTGCCAGTCCCCGGGGGTGCTCCCTGGCCTGGCCTGATCCGCCGGAGCGCCCGCCCGGGGTGACGCCGGCGACGGCGGGGGCGTGCCGCCGCGACGCAGGGTCCTCGGGACATCGACGGAACGCTTATCCTGTGCCCCGACCGCACCACCGGAGGGGATCCCATGCCGTCGCGGCAGGACCAGCTGCACTCGTACCAGTTCACCGTCCAGCGGGCGGTCGCCGCCCTGGTGATGCGGGAGACCGACCCGGCGCAGTCGCCGTTCCGGCGGCTGGCCGGCGCGGCCCTGGCCAGCGTCCTGGTCGCGGCCATCGGCCTGGGCGGTTTCGCCCTCTACGGCCTCTTCGCCGGCGGGGGCAGCAGCTGGCGCGACCCGGGCGCCGTGATCGTCGAGAAGGAGTCCGGGGCCCGCTTCGTCTACCGGGAGCAGAAGCTGCACCCGGTGCTCAACTACGCGTCGGCCCTGCTGATCATCGGCGCGGACCGGCCGAAGACCGTGCTCGTCTCCCGCCGCGCCATCGACGGGGTGCCGCGTGGGTTGCCGCTGGGCATCGCCGACGCCCCCGACTCGCTGCCCGCGCCCGGACGATTGTCGACCGCGCCGTGGACGGTCTGCTCCGTGGCGGCCCCCGAGGACAACCGGTCGACGCCGCGGTCGGCGCTGCTGATCGGCGTGGCCGGCGACGGTGGCCGGGCGCTCGGCGAGGACGCGCTGCTGCTGCGCCACCCCGACGGCGCGCTGCACCTGGTCTGGCACCAGCGTCGCTACCTGCTGCGCGACCCCAACCGGGTGTTGGCCGCCCTGGCGGCCACCCGGGCCCGGGCGGTCCCGGCGGCGCCGGCGCTGCTCAACAGCCTGCCCGCGGGCGCCGACCTGGCCCCGCTGGCCCTGCCCGCCGAGGGGGAACGCTCGGCGCGGGTGTCCGGGGCGCGGATCGGCGACGTCTACCTGGTACGCAACTCCGGCGGGGGCCGGCAGTACGCCGTCGCGTTGCGGGACGGCCTGGCGGGCATCACCGAGTTGCAGGCCGGCCTGCTGCTCGCCCGCACCCGTCAGGGCGAACCGGAGCCGATCACCCTCGGGCGCTTCGCCGCGCTGCCGAAGCTGCCCGACCTCGCGCCGACCGGCCCGACCGCTCCGCCGACCGCTCCGCCCCGCCTGGCCGCGCCCGACGGGTCCGCGCTCTGCGTCCGGGTCGGTGACGACGGCGGCGCGACCGAGGTCAGGCTCGGCGTGGGGCTGCCCGACCTCGCCGCCGCGCCGCGCACGCCGC
>NZ_JBFAVI010000220.1:0-9451 GCF_040679695.1 Micromonospora sp. NPDC052213 | reverse complement strand
TAATTTTCATCCTCACTCGAGTTCAGCCGATGTGTTTTCAGTTGTGGGGCTATTTGGGGTTGGTTCTTCCGATCTGGGGGCCGGCGCCCCGCCGAGCCACCCGCCGACCAGCCGGGCCCCCTCGATGTACGTCACCGAGTAGGCCCGCCACAGCGGGTCCGTCAGGAAGGTGGCGATCTGCTCGGCCCGGTCGCGTGGCAGCAGCAGCCACCGGTGCAGGTGCTCCACCGCGTCGTCGATCGACGCCCCCCGGTCGTGCAGCAGGATCGCCGCGTCCTGCCGGGCCGGCATCAGCTCGTTGACGAGCCCCACCATCCGCTCGACGAGTTCGCCCTCGACGGGCACCCCCTCGTCGGCCAGCACCTCGGTGGTCCACCGTCCCCAGCCGGGCCCGAGCAGCGCCGCCGCCGCGTGTTCGGCCGTTCCCTCCGCCACCAGGCACTGCGGGGTGTTGACCAGGGCGATCCGGTGCTCGTCCCAGCCCCGGGCGAGCACCAGGCCGGCCTCCTTGAGGCAGTGCTCGGTGTGGTGGCCAGGGTACGCCTCGTGGGTGGCCATCAGCGGCAGCACGGCGATGGTCCGCCCCGCCGTCTCGTTCAGCGTCACCGTCGATCGGAAGCCGCCGTGGTACCGGTTGAACGCGTTCCACGGCCGGTCGCGCACCACCTCGATGTCGACCCGCTCGGCGTCGGGCAGGCCGAGCAGCGGCCGGGCGCGGGCGCGCAGCGCGTCGGCGACGGCCCGCACGGCGTGGCCCAGCCGCTCCGGCGGCACCACGTTGCGGGCGTAGAACGCCTCGACCTTGTCCATCAGCGGGCCGGTGCCCGGCAGCAGCGCGTCGATGGCGTCGTGGGCGGCGGCGTACCGGTCCGGGTCGCCCAGCCCCACCTCGACGTCGAAGTAGGTCTCCACCTCGGCCAGGAAGCCGATCTGCTCGCCCGCCGCCCGCCGGGCCGCGCACTCCACCGCGGTCAGTTGCGCGGCGAGGAACCGCCGCCGCTCCGCGTCGAGGTCCGCGTCGCCCAGGCGGCGCAGCAGGTCGCGGGCCTGCCCGGCCAGCTCCGCCGGGTCCGGCGCCGGCTCCGCGGCGACCCGCTCGGCGAGGGCCGGGTCACCGAACCAGCAGTCGACGTAGCCCTCGACGAGCCGGCCCATCCGCAGCCCGAGCGCGAGGTAGTCGGCGACCACCGCGTCGGCGGCGGCACCGGTCACCGGTCCACCCCGAGCCGCACGTCGGCGAGGTCGGGCAGACCGGCGAGCGCCGGCAGGGCGGTCGCGCGCCGCACCCGGGGCCCACGCGGCGCGGCGTCCGTGGCCCGCCGGAACAGCAGGGGTACGACCGCGGCGTCGGCGAGCAGCAGCCGTTCCACCTCCTGCCACCGCGCGACCGCCTCGCGCGGGTCGGCGGCGTCCAGCGCGCGCTCGACCAGCCCGTCGACCCGGGCGTCGCGGTAGCCGCCGGGATTGCCGGGCCCCTCGCCGACCAGCGGTTGCAGGAACACCCGGGCGTTGCCGTAGGCCCAGGGCGCGGTGAACACGGCCACCGCCAGGTCCCACCGGAGGGCGGGCGCGTCGCCCGTGCCGGCGAGCAGGGCCCGGTGGTTGGCGTCGTCGAGCGCGACCAGGCGTACGTCGATGCCGGCGGCGCCGAGGTCGGCCGCCCACGACCGGGCCAGCGCCAGGTCCTCGGCCGTGTCGGGATGCACCGCGGTCAGGGTGAGCCCGTCCGGGTGCCCCGCGGCGGCGAGCCGCTCGCGCGGGTCCGCGTCGGCGTCGGGGGTCGGGTCGGTGAGCGGGTCGGGCTGCCGGTGTCCGTCGTTGCCGGGGGGCACGACGGTGTGCGCGGCGCGGACCTCGGACCACGGGTCGGCGGCCCGGGCGATGCGCACCAGCGCCGCCCGGTCGACCGCCCCGGCGACGACCCGGCGCACCGCGGCGTCGGCGACGGCCGGGTTGGCGGGGTCGCGCAGGTTGAACACCAGGCAGGGATCGAGCCGGTGACCGGGCACCGGGCCGCTCGGCACGCCCCACGGCAGGTCGGCGTCGTCGGCGGCGAGCCGGTCGGTCAGTTCACGCGGTCCGCCCGTGGCGACGCGGAACTCGACGGCGTCGAACCGCTGCTGGCGGATCGGGTCGGTCTCCGCGTGCCACGCCGGGTTCGGCTCCAGCCGGATCGTGCCCCCCGGGCGCCACGACACGACGCGGTACGGGCCGTTGGCGACCAGGTGCTCGTGCAGGTCGACGCTGCCCGGCAGGTGGGCGTCGTACTCCGCCGGCGTCGGGGAGGCGCCGCTCTGGGCCAGCATGTCGACGAAGTCCAGCGCCGGGCGGTCCAGCTCGAAGACCACCGTCTCGTCGTCGACGGCGAACACTCCGGGGATGTCGTGGGCGTCCTGGAAGCCGGCGAGCAGCGCGGCGGTGACCGGGCGGCCGGCGACCGCCGCGGCGTACTCGTCGCAGTACCGGCCCATGCCCCGCAGGGTGCCCCGGAAGTACGCCAGAGCGGGGTGCCGGGTGAGCGGGTTGGCCAGCCGCTTGAAGCCGCGTACGACGTCGTGCGCCGTCACCGGGCGGGGGGTCGGCGTGTCCCAGAGCACCCCGGGGCGCAGGTGGACCACGTAGCTGCGGTGGCTGGCGCCCAGGCCGGCGTTGTAGGTCGACGGGACGTCGGCGGCCAGGTCGGCGACCGGCGCGAGGGCACGCCAGTCGCCCGGGTCGGGTTCCGGGCGGTAGCTGATCAGCTGCCGGGTGCACAGCCGCAGCAACTGGCGCTCGGCCGGCGACCAGGCGGCCGCCGGGTCCGCCTGGTGGACGGCGGCCGGCCCGAGCAGCCGCAGGGTGCCCCACCGTCGGGTGTCGTTCGTCGTCGGTGCACTGCGCGCCTGCGTCACGTCAGGACATCTCCTCGGCGAGGCGGACCATCGTCCGTACGGTGTGGTCGATCTCTTCCCGGTTGTTGAACAGGTGGGTGGTGATGCGCGCCGCGTAGTGCTGGTGCGGTGAGCCGGGCACGTCGAACTCCGTCCAGCGGGTCCAGATCCGGTGCTCGGTCTCCAGGCGCTTGACGAAGCCGATGAACTTCTTGATGTTCCAGGCGTCCTCGGGCCGCCGGAACGGGTTGAACGCGAGCAGCGGCGAGCGCAGCCGCGGGTCGGCGCCGGGGGAGTACATCGCCTCGGCGCCGAACGCGTCGATGAGCCGGCCGCGGGCGTACTCGGCGAGGTCCATGATGTACGCCTCGATGCGGTCGCGGCCGATGTCGTCCCACAGCTCGAAGGCCCGGGCCAGGGCGGCGCCCCGCGCCAGGTTGGCGCTGCCGGCGCTCTGCAGGAAGTCGCCCATGTTGTAGCTCTCCACGGCGGTGCTGGTCCGCGGCGGCGGGCTGCCCATCATCGGGTACCAGGTCGAGATGAGCGGCCAGAACGTGGGCAGCGGCAGCGGGTTGTGCTCGGGGACGACCTTGTTGCGGACGTAGATCAGGCCGGTGCCCAGCGGGCCGCACTGGAACTTCGACCCGGAGCAGGTGATGAAGTCCGCCCCGGTCGCGCGCAGGTCGATGTCGAGCATGCCGGGGATCAGCGCGCCGTCGATGACGGTGGTCAGCCCGTGCCGGTGCGCCAGCTCGCACAGCTGCCGGATCGGGAACATCGTCCCGGTGAACAGGGTGATCGCGGCGAACGAGAGCACCTTCGTCCGGGGCGTGATCGCGGCTTCGACCAGCTCGACGATCTCCTCCGCGCGCACCTCGTGGCCGGACGGCGGGGTGACGGTCTTGAGCACCACCCCGAACCGGTTGCGCAGCAGGTTGAAGTTGGACAGCACGGAGTAGCACTCGTGCGTGGTCGTCACCACCTCGTCGCCCTCGCGCAGGTCGAGGCCGTGGATGACCCGGGCGACCCCCTCGGTGGCGTTGTGGCAGATCACGATCTCGTCCCCGTCCACGCCGAACGTCCTGGCGATGGCGTCCCGGTACTCGGTGAACATCGCCGGGCGGTAGACGTCGAGCAGGCCGCCGGTCCACTGCCGGGTCACCCGGTCCACGGTGTCCAGCACCTCGTACGGCATCGCGCCGACCGTCCCCGTGTTGAGGTGCACGGTCGTCGGGTCCAGGGCGAACAGCTCGCGGATGCGGGCCCAGGACGCGGTGCGCAGCGGACTCTGCGCCGGTGACGCCGACACGGTGGCCGGGCCAGGGGACTCCACGGTACGGCTCACGGTGATCCCTTCGTAGCCGACGGCGGGCCCGGAGCTCGGCGGCGTTCCGGGCCGGGAACTGCAATCACTTTCTCAAGCGGACATGGTCAGGACTATTGCGCAAGTTGCGCTCCTGGCCCTCGCGGCACCTGACAGGCACTTGACTCAGGTATAGCATTCGACCCAGTGCAGCGGCAGAGTCCGCCATCACGGGCCGGAGGGGACATGGACAGGTTGCAGTCGGCGCTGGCCCTCTACGAGGAGGCGATGGGCTACACCTACGCGGCAGCCCTGCGGGCCGCCGCCACCATCGGCGTCGCCGACCACCTGGTCGACGGCCCCCGTACGCCCGCCGAGCTGGCCGCCGCGACGGGCACCGACGCGGACGCGCTCCGGCGGGTGCTGCGCCTGCTGGCGGTCCGCGACGTGGTCCGCGAATCCGACGGCCGGTTCGCGCTCACCGACAAGGGCGCGGCGCTGCGATCGGACTCGCCGGTGCCCGCGCGGGCCGGCATCCTCATGTTCACCGACACGATGTTCTGGACGATGAGCCACCGGGTGGCGAGCGCGCTGGGGCCGGAACGGCCCGCCTTCGCCGACATCTTCGGCAGCTCGCTGGACGCCTACTTCGACGGCGACGCCGAGGTCGAGGCGCTCTACTACGAGGGCATGGAGACGGTCAGCGCGGCGGAACACCTCATCCTCGCCCGCGCCGGCGACTTCCCCGCCACCGGCACCGTGGCGGACGTCGGCGGCGGCCGGGGCGGCTTCCTGCTCACCGTCCTGCGCGAGCACCCCGGCCTGCAGGGCGTGCTGCTGGACCGTGCGGAGGTGGTCGCCCGGCACCGGCTGGACGCCCCGGACGTGGCGGGGCGCTGGAAGGTGGTCGAGGGCGACTTCCTCCGCGAGGTGCCCCACGCCGACGTGCACGTGCTCAAGCGCATCCTGCACAACTGGGGCGACGAGGACAGCGTCCGGATCCTGACGAACTGCCGCCGGGTCATGCCCGCGCACGGCCGGGTGCTCGTGATCGACGCGGTCGTCCCCGAGGGCAACGACGCGCACCAGAGCAAGGAGATGGACTTCATGATGCTCGCCGCGCGCACCGGCCAGGAACGCACCGCCGCCGAGCTGGAACCGCTGTTCACCGCGGCCGGGCTGCGCCTGGACCGGGTCGTCGGCACCTCGTCGGTCATGTCCGTCGCGGTCGGCGTGCCGGCCTGACCCAGGGAAGGGGCCGCAGACCCGTGCCGGACCACGACCAGCAGCCTCGCCACGGCGGCACGCTGCGCTACTACGGGCCCGGTGGCCTCGACCACCTGGACCCCGCCGCCGCCTACTACGCCTTCTCCCACCAGGTCATCCGGCTCTTCGCCCGGCAGCTGTTCAGCTACCCGACCACCGAGGACGCCGCCGCGCTGGTGCCGGTGCCCGACGTGGCCGCCGAACTGCCCACGGTGGACAACGGCGGGCTCAGCGAGGACGGCCGCACGTACACGATCCGCCTGCGCGACGGGGTCCGGTGGGACACCGACCCGCCCCGGCCGGTGACCGCCGGGGACTTCGTGCGCGGCTTCAAGCGGATGGCCAACCCGGTCGCCGGGGCCGGCGCCATCGCCTACTACACGAGCACCGTCGCCGGCATGGCGGAGTTCGCCGAGGGCTACCGCGCGCGCTTCGCCGGTCGTACGCCCACCGCCGCCGAATTGGCCGACTACCAGAACAGTCACGAGATCCGCGGCCTGTGGGCCAAGGACGACCGGACCCTGGTGATCGAGCTGCTGCGCCCCGCCAACGACATGCTCAACCTGCTGGCGATGCCGTTCGCCTCCGCCGCCCCGCGGGAGTTCGACGACCTCGTCCCGGACGGTCCGGACTTCGCGCGGCTGGTCCGTTCCAACGGGCCGTACCGCATCACCAGCTACGCCCGGGGCAGCCACCTGACCATGGACCACAACCCCGCCTGGCGGGCCGACGCCGACCCGATCCGCCGCCGCTACGTGGACCGCATCGAGGTCCGGATGGCGAGGGTGAGCGACGAGCGGGTCCGCGCCGAGATCGAGAGCGGGGCGGCCGACCTGTCGTGGGGCGCCGCCGTGGGCAGCCCCCGCCGGCGCGCCACCGACGCCGACCGGAACCTCGGCTGGGCGTTGAACCCCTACCTGGCGTTCAACCTGCACAGCCCCCACGAGCGGGGGGCGCTGCGCAAGCGGGGCGTCCGGCTGGCGATCGCGTACGCCGTGGACAAGGCGCGGCTGGTCCGGTTCTTCGACGACATGGACATCGGCACGGTGACCCGGCCCGCGCACACGGCCATCCCGCCGGGCAACTTCGGTCACCGCGAGTACGACCCGTACCCGACGCCCGGGGACCGGGGCGACCGGGCCCGCTGCCGGGAACTGCTCGCCGAGGCCGGGTACCCCGACGGGCTGCGACTCACCATGATCTACCGGATCGACGCGGTGCACGGTCAGGTGGCCAAGGCGATCGCCGAGGACCTGGGCGCGGGCGGCGTCGACGTCCGGCTGGTGGAGATCGACCAGACCGACGAGTACTACCGCATCCTCCAGGACCCGGCCCGCGCGGCGGCGGGGGAGTGGGACATCACCCCGGCCGCCTGGATGCCGGACTGGTTCGGCAACAACGGGCGGTCGTACGTCCAGCCCATGTTCCAGTCCAACACCGCCGCCGGCACCGCCAACTACGGCGGCTACCACAACCCGGTCGTCGACGACCTGATCGACCGCGCGCTGTCCGCCCGGACGGAGGCCGAGGCGGAGGAGCTGTGGCACCGGGTCGACCGGCAGGTGCTCCAGGACGTGGCGATCGTGCCGATCCTGGCCTGCGAGCCGACCATCGCGCACCTGACCAGTTCCCGGGTGCGGGGCGCGATCCCGCTGCCGCACGTGGACCGCTGGTACGACGCGGCGAACCTCTGGCTGGACCCGCCCGACTGAATTCGGCCCGCGACTAATAGCAGCCTTGACTGATATAAGCGGCTCTTGTAGTTTTGCCTCGACGGGACTTCGTGATCCAGCTGCCCGAGTTCGCCTGTGACGCGACAGGAGTGAGCATGACTACCAATCCGGCCTTGGCCATCGAGACCCGCGAGCTGGTAAAGGTCTTCGGGCAGACGCGCGCGGTCGACGGACTGGACCTGGTGGTGCGCGCCGGGACGATCCACGGGGTGCTGGGCCCGAACGGGGCCGGAAAGACGACGGCCATCAAGGTGCTCGCCACGCTGATGCGACCGACCTCCGGCACCGCGTCCGTGCTCGGGCACGACGTGGTCCGCGAGGCCGCCGAGGTCCGGCGCCGCATCGGCCTCACCGGCCAGACCATGTCCCTCGACGAGGACCTGACCGGCATGCAGAACCTGATCCTCGCCGGCCGCCTGCAGGGCCTCAGACACGCGTCCGCGGCCGCGCGGGCGGAGCAGCTGATGGAGGCGTTCGACCTCAGCGAGGTCGGCAATCGGCTGGTGAGCACCTTCTCCGGCGGGCAGCGGCGGCGCATCGACGTGGCCGCGAGCATGGTGGTCGCCCCCGAGCTGCTGTTCCTCGACGAGCCGACCACCGGCCTCGATCCGCGCAGCCGCAGCGAGGTCTGGGAGATGATCCGGGGGTTGGTCCGGGAGGGGGGCACCGTCCTGCTGACCACGCAGTACCTCGACGAGGCGGACCACCTCGCCGACGAGCTGACGCTCATCGACCACGGCCGCATCGTGGCCCAGGGCACGCCGCCGGAGCTGAAGGCGAGCCGCGCCGCCGGCGTGCTCGAGGTCCGGCTGCGTGACCCCGAGCGCCGGGCCGACGCGGGCACCCTGCTCGCCGGGGCCGTCGGCGCCTCCGTCGACCTCGACGCCGATCCCGCGCGGCTGTCGGTGCGGGTGACCGATCCCGACCGGGCGGCGCTGGCCCTGGGCGAGCTGGCGCGGGCCGGCATCCACGTCGACGACTTCACGCTCGGCCAGCCCTCGCTGGACACGGTGTTCCTCGCCCTCACCGGTCACTCGACGCTCGACGCCAGCGAAGAAGAGGAAGCAGAGGTACGGGCATGACGACACCCAGCACGGAGGTGCGGCCGCTGCCGGCCGAGATCTTCAGCCGGTCGGTGGCCGGCGCGGAACGGCCACCACGTCCCGGCGCGCTGTTCGCCGTCCGCACGTTCGCCTGGCGGAATCTGATCAAGCTCCGCTACGTGCACGACCACCTGGGCACCGCGGTGGTCTTCCCGATCGTCCTGACGCTGGTCTTCACCTACCTGCTCGGTGGCGCGATCGCCGGGTCGCCTCGGGAATACCTGCAGTTCTTCCTCCCCGGCGTGATCGTCCTGTCGCTGGTGTCGTCGAGCATGATGAGCGCGTTGACGCTCAACCGGGACATCGCGACCGGCATGTTCGACCGGGTTCGCAGCACACCCATCTGGCAGCCCGCCGTGCTGGTCGGCGCCATGGCCGGCGACGCCGTGCGGTACGCCCTGACGTCGGTCGTGCCGCTGTCGGTGGGCCTGCTACTGGGCTTCCGGGCGGAGGGCGGCCTGTCCGGCGTGGTGCTCGCCCTGCTCTACCTGCAACTGTTCACCTTCAGCGTCAACTGGCTGTGGATGCTGTTCGCGGTACTGATCCCACAGCCGGCCGCCGCCGCCGGTGTGGTCAACCTCCTGCAGTTCGTGCTGCTCTTCGGCAGCAACATCCTGGCCCCGTCGCAGACGATGCCGGGTTGGCTGGAGGCGGTGGTGAAGCTGAACCCGGTCACCCACGCCGCGACCGCCACCCGCGGGCTGATGCACGGCACGGTGACCTCGGGCGAGATGGGCGCCGGCCTGCTGGCCTGCGTCATCCTCGTCGCGCTGCTCGCCCCGCCCACCATCTGGCTCTACAGCCGCAAGCAGCGCTGACACCCCTCCCCGACGGCCCCGGTGCCCCCTGCCTCTCCCGGCAGGCGCCCGGGGCCGTCGCGGCGTGTCCCGTTGGGCCCCGCCGTGCGCCACCGGCCGGGCGGAGGCGGCCCCTTCCCAGGCATCGGCACCGTCCGGGAAGCCGTTACCGGCCGGCGACCACGACGGGTCCGTCCGGGCGGTCGGTGCCCCGGGCGCCGGGCAGCCCGTTCCCTGGCCTTTGCGCCGCCCGGGGAGTCGTTACGGGCCGGCGGACAGACGACGGCCGCCGCGCCGCTGGCCGCGTACTTCGCCTACTTCGCGGCCAAGGTGCACCCCGACGTGCGGGTGCTCGACGACGGCGGCAGCCTGCTCACCG